>CADCQX010000286.1 GCA_902803695.1 Oscillospiraceae bacterium | reverse complement strand
TCATATAACATCTCCGGCGCTTCTTCCCCCAGACGATAGCAGTCATACAAGAAATCGTGCAATGCCAACCAGTTTTGCTCCTGCTGCGATTCCGTCATTTGGGCTAAACGAGCACCAACCGTATTTCTCTGATAGTTTACATACTGTTCATAGCAAGCTTTAGCTGTACTCTTGTTGTCAATGTTTAATCTGTCGTACTGCATCATCAGTATCTTACCCTTGATACGCATCCAATTGGAGAACAACCGATCTTTCTTCTTCTGACCATACACTATGGCAGAATCTATTTGAGCGATACTGGACTCAAACTGTTCTCTGGAATTTCTATCATTCCTTTCTGATGCAGCCATTCTCGCCTTACACAATGCCATCAATGAAAGCGTATTATAATAATCAGGTTCTTCATCAAAGATACCATCATCAAGCCTTTCCTGATAACGAGATTTCACTTCGTTCAAATATTCGTAGGCATAAGAGTAGCCTTTTACTTTATAGAATAATTGGGCCAATTCTTTGAAAAGCACGTAGGCATTATGATCACTGCCACGTGAACCAAAGATATTCAGGCTTTTTATATAATAATCGCTTGCACTCTCTGCATACTTTATTCCAGTGCTACTCACGTCAACTTCTGTATATAAAGCATTTCCAAGCATTTTATACAGATACGCCTTATATACATCAAGCGAATCGCCCAACTCATCACGAGACGCCCTGAAACACTTAATATAATTGACTATCACCGAATCTAACTGCTGATGATCATCAAGCATATAATAACACTCTGCCTCTGGAAACAGGACATCTAACAATTGCTTCCCTTTCAGATTACCTGATCGAGCTTCACAATATTTCTTGGAGGCTTCCAGATAACTCCCACCATCCTTCAGTTCTTTTGCTTCTTTAAGGATTCCAGTAAAAGACTGTGCAGACAGCGAAATGGCTGAAAACAAACAAAATACGAATAAAAAATATCTTTCTTTCATTATTTCTGTGGATTATAGTTTAAAATAGCAAATGACTCCATAGGATCTTTATTGGCTTTATCATCAAGATAGCAGATGGAGAAGGTTATCACCTGACCTCTGGACACCATGAAAGAGGGGATGCGACAGTCACCGTCCTCATTAGCTTTATAACTTTTTCCTTGCATAATTACTTCATATTTTGAGTTTGGATTATGCGGTATTATGAAAAAGGTTTGCATTCCTTTACGTCCTGTTATCATGTATTTCACCTTGCTTCCTCGTTTAACGCTCTTTTCGATAACGGAATAATGAATATCCATTTCATTACCATTGAGCATATCGCTCTTGCTTTCTAACAGATGGTTCTGTTTCTTGTAAACATATGTTATGACCTGATTGAGTTTAAAGCGGTTACCCTTAACACCTTTCACTTCATTAGCTTTTTCTTCTTCACTGCCAGCCCATAGAATTTCATCCATCAGAGTAACTTTGGGTTTTGATGCCGCTGACAATCTGGAAATGGCAGAATTGCGAACTGAGTTGTTATCCTTTCGCATTTCCTTGACAATCTTAGAAATCTCATACAGATAGCTGTCAGTTTGAGCCTCACCCAACACGAAACCGACAGACAATAGCATTGTTAATAATAATTTCCTTTTCATAACTGTATTTTTAATTATCCATTATTTCCGGCCAAACATCGTCAGAATACTTAAGTAATCTCGACTCACCAGGTTCTTTCAATCGTTTAACCCGGTTTGTTTGATTACATGAAGCAAGTCCCTTGATAGCAAGATCATGTAATTCTCTTAATTTCATCCGTTGAGACGATGAATAACAGAGGCAGCCCTTGACTATAGCAGTTAGTGCTGTATGCTCTTTTCGTAACGTTGGAAGTTCCACATTAGGATGGTCGTGCTGATAGGAACCGCCTCTACCTCCAAAAACATAATGACCCGAAGAAGCATAGCATACTAATGCGCCTAATGACCACCCGAAACCCTCTTCACCATACTTCTCTATACCTTCTGGTGGATAGAACTCAACAGTATCAGCTACAGGGATATTTGAATCAATACGAAAATTCTCTCCATCAATAAGAACTATACCAGGATTTATAACGATCCAAGTTTTTAATTGTTCTGCAAGCATATCAGAAGTTAAATCCACGATCATCTTCCATATGGCTTTTTCATTGCAAAAACCTGCAATGGAGTGTACCGAAAAGTTATTGTTCATATTCACCCCCTTTCTCTTTTTTCATCATATTCCTAATCTCCGTCACAGGAACTGCTTTCTTATAGATACCATTGTCCGAGTCAATTTTTGAGACCACGCCAGCTACAACAATTCTATCGCCAGTTCTCACAAAGACAGGTCCACCTGAGAAACCGTGAGTAATATTCGCATCGAACTGCAAGTCAGGGCTAACCCTGTTAAGTGTATCTGCCCGGTTTTCCTTTATAAGACCATCTGCGAAAGTAGCTTTCTTACCGCTGGAATTATTGGGGTAGCCTAATACAGCAACGCTTGATGACTGATTCAGACCAGCTATTGTTGCTGAATCAGCCAATTCAATAC
>CADCQX010000285.1 GCA_902803695.1 Oscillospiraceae bacterium | reverse complement strand
TCTTCTCGATGGTGTAATTAACAGTATTGGATTCCTGTTCCTCACGGTATTCAAAGAACTTCTCTGCGTTAGCAGGGAAAGCGATCCATGAGAGGACATCCTCATCGGACCTTGCGGTCTTGCCGAGTTCCTTCTTGGCATCTTCGAACTGAGGCTTCAATGTATCAGCAAAACGGCATGTGATGATCTCTTCGTCACCCCAAACCTGCTTAACGAGATCCTGGTTAACTTCGCCAGGTGCCTTACCGTACTCACCCTTGAGGTAAGCCTTAACTTCCTTGGAAACGTTCTTATAACGCTCGCCTGCGAGTACGTTAGCTGTAGCCTGAACACCAACCATCTGGGAGATAGGTGTTACGAGCGGTGGGTAACCCAAGTCTTTTCTTACGTTTGGAACTTCTGCGAGAACCTCGTCGAGTCTGTCGTAAGCGTTCTGAGCCTTGAGCTGAGCTACGAGGTTGGAGAGCATTCCGCCAGGTACCTGATATACGAGAGCATCTGTCTTTGTGCCCATTACGTATGGATCAAGTACGCCGGACTCGAGGAACTTAGCCTTAACAGGTGCGAAGAAGTCGTTGATCTCTTTGAGCTTCTTGGAATCGAGTGTTGTCTCGTATCCGAGCTGCTCAAGAGCATACTTCATTGTCTCTGTAGCAGGCTGAGCTGTTCCGCCTGAAAACTGTGAGATAGCGCAGTCGATACCGTCGCATCCTGCCTCAACAGCCTTGAGGTATGTCATAGGTCCGAGACCTGTTGTTGCATGTGTGTGGAGGAAAACAGGGAGCTTTGTAGAAGACTTCAAAGCCTTGATGAGCTTATAAGCTTCGTCTGGTCCCATGATACCAGCCATATCCTTGATACAGATGGAGTTAACACCCATATCCTCGAGTTCCTTACCCATCTGGGCATACTTCTCGAGAGTGTGAACCGGGCTTGTTGTGTAGCAGATACAGCCCTGAGCGTGCTTACCGCACTTAAGTACTTCGTCTACTGCGACCTGGATATTTCTGAAGTCGTTCAATGCATCGAAGATACGGAAGATGTCCATTCCGTTCTCTGCGGATTTTCTGACGAAGAGTCTTACTACGTCATCCGGATAGTGCTTGTAACCGAGGATGTTCTGTCCTCTCAAGAGCATCTGGAGAGGTGTCTTAGGACACTTAGCCTTGATCTTGCGGAGTCTCTCCCATGGATCCTCGTTCAAATAACGAAGGCAGGAATCGAATGTAGCGCCGCCCCAGCACTCGAGTGAGTAATAGCCGGCATTGTCCAAAGTCTCGAGGATGCCTTCGAAGTCTGAGAACGGCAAACGTGTAGCGATCAATGACTGGTTAGCGTCACGAAGTACCGTCTCGGTAATGTTAACTTTCATAAAGTCACGCTCCTTATAATATAGTTAATTTTTAATAATAAACATTATTTCACCTATATGAGTATATTCAAATCGGCATTGGTTGTATAGTCAGAAAAACATGTTTTTTGTTTCATTTTTCTCCGAAACATGCCGTTATCTCATCAAGTATGTCAGATACTTTTGAGCAGAAGATCTCCTCTTTCGGAGCCTCCTCCTCGAAAAAGAGCATTATTGGAAGGCGCTCTTCCTTTGTAAAGAGCAGGAAGCATGAGTTTTCGTTCCTTTTCGAGCGGTTCTTGGTATATGCCTGAAGATCGGCGATTATTATGTCGATGGTGCTTTTCGAAAAGTCATCCACAAACTCTTCCTTGGCCTTAAACAAAAGCTGCTTTGCTTCAAGGACGGTCATCTTGGTGAGCTTGTCATCCAAAACAGGGTTCATGTAGAAATAGTCCATGACAGGGAAGAAGTCCTTGCCGCCGACCTTTACGGAGGATGAATGCCTTACGACATAGATGTCGCTGTCGTTTTTTAAGGTGCCGTCGTTAAGATCGGACTTGAGAGATTCCAGGATCTCCTCGTAATCGATGGAATCGTATGAAGTGGTTGAATTCATAAAAGTACCTCCGTATAATAAGTCAGTTCCCATTCTACCCTCGAAAAATGGTGTTTACAACAAATACCTGAGGTGATAGAATAAATTGCTCGCGGGAGAACTGCGCCCATTTTTTGCGCGCGTTTTTTCGGGAAGCAAAATAAAACGAAAGGAGAAGTATTGATGCCAACGTTCAATCAATTAGTTAAGTCCGGCAGACACGATAAGACATACAAGTCTGCTTCACCGGCATTGCTCTTCGGCTTGAACACGATCCACAAGAAGGAAACAGACAGTTTCTCTCCTCAAAAGCGTGGTGTGTGCACGGTTGTTAAAACAACGACACCTAAGAAGCCTAACTCGGCTCTTCGTAAGGTTGCTCGTGTACGTTTGACAAACGGCTATGAAGTAACAGCTTATATTCCGGGTATCGGACACAACCTGCAGGAGCACTCCGTTGTACTCATCAGAGGCGGA
>CADCQX010000284.1 GCA_902803695.1 Oscillospiraceae bacterium | reverse complement strand
GAGAAAGAAAATAATGTTGAGATTAAGACCATATAAGAGTTGCGATTCTGAGATTATTGATAAGTGGATACAGGATAAAGATGTTTTCTTGAAATGGGGCGGAGAACGCTTTGGTGATTATCCTATTTCGGCGCAGATCATTGATGATAAGTATCGTTTGAATAATGGTGATTGTGCAGAAGCGGATAATTTCTATCCCTGGACAGCATTTGATGAAGACGGCAGGGTTGTCGGTCATTTCATCATGAGATACCTTAACGGCAACAATAAGCTTCTTCGTTTTGGATGGGTCATCGTTGATGATTCGGTCAGAGGAAAAGGATACGGAACGGAAATGCTCCAATTAGGTCTGAAGTATGCTTTTGATATACTGGGCGTAAATAAGATAACGATAGGTGTCTTTGAGAACAATGAGGCTGCTCATAAATGCTATCTGAAGGCAGGTTTTGAGGATAAAGAGATTGTGGCAGCTGAGCCGTGGAACATTATTGAAATGGCTTTGGACCGGAAAATTACGGATGATAGGGAATCTATATGATAAGTTTATCAAGAGAACGAATGGAAGAATTATTTCTTCAATACTTAGCAGAGATCTTTATGCATTCAGAAGTCAGCAGTGCATGTGTAAAAGGCATTGTTATCACGCGCGAGACTATAGCGGATTCCGGCAAGAAAGCTCTTGATGCCAGCTTCCATGATTTTTACAGTGATATTGATCTGTCAGTGAGAGTCTGTCTTCCCAAGAACGGTTCCGTTACTGCGGAAGAATACACGAAGAGAATTGACCGTTTCGGTGTATCCGTTGATACTGCACTCGGATGGATGTTTGTTCCGGATAATCAGGTCTACAGGATAATCTTTCTTAATGGAATGCGATATGATTTTCTTTTCGAATTTGAATATTCAGATGATGTGACACTGGATATGGGAGTGCCTGAATCCCGGGATGAAGATAATCCCAACTGGCCGTTCGAAAACATAAACCGCTTTTGGTTTATTCAGATTCAGGCGCTTGGTAAGCTATACCGCAAAGATTATCTTATAAGTTCTCATCTGGCCAATGTGAATTGCAATGAAACTCTTGTTATGCAGATGATCATGAGAGATCTGGAACATGGAACGAACCATCACAGATATGGCTATTCGGAAGAATTGGAATATGTTGATCAATTGGGTAAGGCACCATATAGATCTTCGGATGCTGCTTTCGACAGAATAGCAGATCACATTTGTGCAGCAGCATTGGCTTATGACAGATTGGCTAAGTTTTTCTATCCTGAATATCAGGACAGAAGCGTTATTTTCCTTGACATTTGGGCCTGGTATGATTCCTGTAGAACACATAACGGGTGATCAGGATCAATATGGATAAGCGAAACAGCTTTTTGGACTTCTGGAAATTCATAGCTGCAATCGGAGTCATCATCGTACATGTTCCGTTTAATAACATAGCAGGCACTTTGGGAGCTGCTGTCGGCACATGGGGATTGGGCCTTTTTGTACTGTTATGCGGATATGCATGCTGTGGTGAGAAGGACGTAATGTGTGGCAAAGTCATCGAGAGACTTAAGCGCAATGGTATCATCACCGCAATATCTGTTGCTGCTTATCTGGTATTCAGCTATTTCATATACCATAACGACGGCATGAAGGCGGCGTGGATTTATCAGTTAAAAAGGCCTTTGACTTATGTGAATATGATATTTGCAGGTGATCTCGAATTCTTCTACGGTTCTGCATTGTGGTACATCATAGGACTTTTATGGTGTTACGTTATTTTTTATGTTTTGTTGAGAGTAAACCGTAAAAAGAATTTCTACGTTCTTCTGCCGGTATTCATGATCCTGAGGATTGTTGTCGACACTTATGTAAACTCTTGCGGAGCCAACTGGCATTACAGCGGTAATGCTCTGGTGGGAGTGCTTCCGATGATGCTCCTCGGATATGTGCTGGCCGATAAAAAAGAAACACTTATTAAGATACCTTTATGGGTGCTCATCGTATCTTCTGTTGTATCTGCTGCGGCAATGTTCCTGAGCGTCTGCTATGATGTTGCAGGTCTCAATATCTCGCAGCTGTTCAAGATCATTTGCGCAACATTTGTATTCCTCATCGGAATCAGGAAACCGAACTGGTATATCATTAAGCCGTTTGCATTCCTGGGCAGGGAGGATTCACTCTATATCTATCTTTGCCACTTTATGATCTATGTCGGATTGTCTGCTTACCTGTACAGCAAAATGGTGCCGGAGAGGATGATCGAAAAGTACCTGACGTTTGCGGTGATCATCGGATCTTTAATTGTTGCAAGACTTATCTCATTACTGATATTTTTTATTAAGCAACTTTTTGCAAAGAAGAAGGATGAGTCCCTGAAGAAAACATGCGGATAGGGTGCGAAACAGATTTTTTTGCTGTGCTGACTTCTTTCGATATGATCATTTTCCATATTCAGTCACTGGCAGAGGGCTTTCAAGCCGTGTGATGCAAACTAATACCAACAGTAT
>CADCQX010000283.1 GCA_902803695.1 Oscillospiraceae bacterium | reverse complement strand
TCCTTACGTTGACATCAAGGAGCTTACAGCTGAGAGCCCGACGCTCACATTCAATAATATCGGTCGTCATCAGAACGTTTATTGTAAGACTAAGATCATCAGCAACAACAGCCCATGGCTTACAATGGTTAACCCTGGCGAGATCTACAATGTTCCTGCATCTCATGGTGAAGGTAGATTTGTTGCAAGTGATGCTTTTGTTCAGAAGCTTATCGAAAACGGTCAGGTAGCTACATGCTATGTTGATGATAAGGGTGAGCTTTCCAATAAGACAAACTTCAATCCAAACGGTTCCGTGTGTGCTATTGAGGGTATCCTTTCACCTGACGGAAGAGTCTTGGGTAAGATGTGTCACAGTGAACGTTACGATCCTGATCTTTGCAAGAACATTCCTGGTGAGAAAGATCAGAAGATCTTTGAGTCCGGTATTGCATATTTCCTCTGATATGAATAGAAACGTAGTTATTCATATCCTTGAATCTAATGAGCTTCATGCAAAGACGAAGTTTGGCCAGAACTTCCTTTGCAACGAAGAGATCATTAAAAGAATAATCGAAGTTTCCGGTGTCGGTCCCGATTCCGTATGTTTGGAGATCGGGCCCGGTATCGGGGCTCTTACAGAGCCTCTTAGCGATCTTTGCTCCAAACTTACAGCAGTTGAGATCGATAAGGAGCTCTTTTCATATCTCGAAAAATCCCTTGGAGATAAAGTAGCTTTATATCTTAGTGATTACCTGAAACTTAAGAAAGATGACTACGTAGAAGAACCGTTTGATCACATCCTGAGCAATATCCCTTACTATGTGATGACGGGTATCATGAAAAAACTGATGGTCGATTGTGGTAATGCCGAGAGAATGACTTTTATGGTCGAGGATGAAGCTATTGCCAGGATAATATGTGAGCCTTCTACAAAACAATACGGCCCCTTGGCAGTTCTGGTAGGCGTTTATGGTTCCGCAAAGCGCGAATTCACAGTACCTTCGGACTGTTTCTATCCGATGCCGCACACTACTTCAGCTGTAATAACTCTGTCGAGGATAGACCGCGGATTTGAGATTTCAGATGATTTCTGCTCTTTTGTTGAAGCAGCTTTTTCGAAAAGAAGAAAAACTCTTTCCAACTCTTTGTCAGCATATCTGAGTACGGTTTCTGTGAAGATGCCCCTTAAGGAAGCTTTGAAAACGATAGGCCTTGAAGAAAATATCAGGGCGGAGGTATTAAAACCTCTTGATTTTGTTGAGTTGTACAAGTTGCTTTTGATATAATAAATATATTATTTCTTTGGGGTGTTGTTTATGAATATTGGTAAAAAAGCTATATCTGCTTTTCTTTCATTGATAATCGTATTTTCATTCTGTCCTACGGTACTGGCTTCTAATGCCAATCCTGATCCGGGTGATAATCTCGTTCTTTTTGAGATGAGAGCTTATCCTTCAGGTGTTGAAGGTTTTATCGCTCGTCTTTACGATCTCGTTATGGGCAGACAGTACGATCAGGAAGGCTTGAATTATTGGGTAAGCCAACTTGATGAAGGTAATATGAATGCTTCAAATATCGCCAGATACTTCTTCTCATGTGAAGAGTATTACGGTATCGGATATACACTTGATGAGTATCTCAATGTACTTTATAAGGTTTTCTTTGATCGTAAGCCTGATACAGATGGATACAATTACTGGAAGAACCTTGTATTGAATGAGGGAAAGACCAGAAGAGATGTTCTTGAAGGTTTTATCAATTCCAAAGAGTGGGCAAACATCTGTCTCAAGTACGGTGTTGTATCAGGTACATCTGTAGCTCCGACAGAGACAAAAGCAAGATCACAGGGTGTAGTTGATTTTGTATCAAATCTTTACAGTGTGGTTTTAGGAAGAGAAGCCGATCAGGCAGGCCTTGACTTCTGGTGTGATAACTTAACATATATGAGAGATACGGCTAAGACATGCGCTAAGGGTTTTTACGACAGCCCTGAGTTCAGTCAGCTTTATTCCAAAATGAATGATGAAGCCAGAGTTAAGGCTTTCTATAAGGTGTTCCTCGGAAGAGATCCTGAAGGTGAAGGTCTTTCTTTCTGGATGAATGAGATCAAAGGTAAATCTACAAAAGAAGGTATCAATATCCTTTATAACGGATTTGCTGATTCCAAGGAATTTAAGGATATCTGTAAGGCAAACGGTATCGTTGTAAATATGCCGTCATCTGCTCCGGCTTATAAGTCAGTATCAAAGGTTACTATCAGTATTTCTTCTTCAAGCGGAACACAAAATGTGACCGGATATTATGACAGGGAACTTGCCATTGCTATCATGGATAAGACCAACGCATACAGAGCTTCCCTTGGTGTTTCCCAGGTTAAGGTAAATGCTGAGATCATCAAAGCTACTGATATCAGATCTGCTGAGACTGTTGTTAGTTTTGGACATACGAGACCTAATGGTTCCAGCTTCTCAACAGCTAATCCGAATTACAAGACTTATTCGGAGAACCTTGCAGCAGGAACCGGCAATCTTGATGCGGATACAGTAGTAAATCTTTGGAAGAATTCTTCCGGACATAATAAGAACATGACTAACTCACAGTGGACAAATATCGGTGTATCCGTCTTTGTTTCTGACAGTGGCAGTTATGGTGTGTATATCGTAGAACAGTTTTCGTAACAGGAGATCATCATGAAAGAGAACGCTAAGAGCATTTTGGGAATGTATTCTGATTCCAAGTCACTCGGAAAGACTAAGACTGAAAAGAAGATGCCTTTGATGGCAACTTATGAGCAGCGTTACAAGGGAATGGCCAAGACATTTACCGAGCCTGTTCCTACTCCGACTTTGGAGGAGAAGATCAAGGCAAGGACTATAGTTCCTGAAAAGCCTAAGAAACAATCAAGGATTCCGGTTACGATCGGCGGAAACAGATATCTTCTTGGTACTGATGAGAATATGTCCGAGATAAGGATCCACAGGATCGCTACTCTCGCCAATAATATGCTCGAGGAAGCTAAGAGCACAAATCCGGGATTAACCAATTCAAAAACTGCAATACTTGCTCTTATCGATCTTTGCGATATGTATATAACTTTGCAGGATAACAACAGCAATATGAAGACTGATCTTATGTATCTTCAGCAGCAGGATTTCCTTAATAAATCATCTAAAGTCGTTGAACCGACACCGATGGAAAAGCTTGCTGACGAAGGGAAGGAAAAGAAAAACGATAAATGAATAAAGTTGAATTGATGGCCCCTGCCGGGTCCCTTGAAATATTAAAAGCAGCAGTTGATTCAGGTGCCGATGCCGTATATTTGGGCGTCGGCGCTTATAATGCTAGGATGAATGCGGAGAACTTTACTTTTGATGATCTTGCCGAGGGAGTAAAGTATGCTCATTACAGATCTTCAAAGGTATATCTCACACTTAATACCCTTGTAAATGATTATGAGTTCGATGATGCAGTCAGTTCCGCTAGATCTGCTTATGATCTTGGCGTAGACGGACTCATCATCCAGGATATCGGTCTTTTCGAGAAGATCCATGAGAAATTGCCTGATATGTATCTTATCGGAAGTACGCAGATGAACATCTATTCTTACGATGCAATGAGTAATCTGTCTAAACTCGGATTCTCGAGAGTAGTACTTCCAAGAGAATTGTCTGTTAACGAGATAAAGAGAAGGACCAAGGCTGCTAATGCCAATAACCTTCAGACTGAGGTGTTCGTTCATGGTGCAGTCTGCGTATCCTGTTCCGGTCTTTGTCTGTTCAGCAGCATGAATAAGAGCGGTTCCAGAAGCGGTAACAGAGGTCTTTGCGCGCAGCCTTGCAGACAGGAATATGATCTTTTCGCTGAAAAGACCAAAATCAAGAGCGGACATTTGCTTTCACCTAAGGACAGAAGTTCGGTTCCATACATAGCTGAACTTATCGAGTCCGGTGTCTCATCATTTAAGATCGAAGGCAGGATGAGAGAAGTCGGATATGTTGTGAATACGGTTAGAGCTTATCGTAAGTTAATTGATGCTTATTACGACGGAACTTTGGATAGCGAACTCGAGAGAAGTGTTCAAAATGACCTTCTTGTTTCATTCAACCGCGGCGGCAGCTTTACGTCTCAGTACCTTAACGAGAAGAAGGATCAGTCATTCCTGTCGGGTGAATATGTCGGTAAGTACGGCTTAAAGCTGGGTAATCTTAAATCCAAGGATCCTAAGAAGGGTATCATAACATTCAGTTTTGATGAGGAGCTTCCTTTGCCTGACAAGGGAGATTATCTTTCTGTTCGAAAAGGAAGTATCGAGCTTTGCTCATTCCCAATAGGAAAGATACATGAAGCTCCGGGCTCTCTTACTGTTAAGGGCCTTCATCCGGAAGTAATCGAGATGCTTCCTGACGGTAAGGTTCAGGTCTTCCTGATGGGACACGACGTCCAGATCAAGAAGGATGAACTTAAGAAGACTCATGTTGATCTCTCACTTAATGTCGAGGGTGATCTTTTGACCATTGATGCCAAGGTCAATCAGGGTATCAACCGTGATGTTTCTTCTTACTATGATGTTGATATTCCGTCTGATTTTGACGGTAATCCGATCGATAAGGAGAGGATCATATCCCAGCTCAAAAAGACCGGTGATACTCCTTTTGTCGTAGATAATGTCTATATCGTTACTGACGAACCTGTAAAATGCAGGATCAGTCTTTTGAACGAACTGAGAAGAGGAGCTTTGGAAGGCCTTTTAAGGGAGATCGACTACAGTTACGAGAGAGATACCATGATGGAAGAATACGATATGTTTTCTTCCGATAGTGATGATCTTGAGCATGATGAAGGAAAGAATCTGGTACTTCATGTTTTTCCTTCGTTTAAGAGAATCAGCGGCGGATTCGACAGAGATGCCGACCTTTACGGATTTTCTTTCTATGATCTTTTGGTAAACGGATTTGCCAATAAGATATATGATTTCATAAAACAGAGCGGTTCCAAGCTGGTTATCATGATGCCTGATTTCTGCCATGATTCCGTTATTAAGCTCGCACCTGGTGTTTTCGAGAGGGCGAAGAAGGAGTTGGGAGAGGCATTGTTTGGTTATGTCGATTCCGATGTTTTCGGAGATAATGAGATTGGGAAAACTTATGATATAAAGCATTTCCTGTCTGCCGGAACAAATGGATTCAACTCCAAGTCCATGAATATCCTTTTGTCGGATTCTGACGGAGCTTTTATATCTTATGAGACCGAGCCGACGGAATCTTATGAGATGCTCAAGAAAGTAAGCAGGGAAAAGGCATTACTGGTTCATACGGACGGACTTATCCCGTGGATGCAGAGTCATTTCTGTCCGGTAGGTGCTCATAAGGACGGCTGCAGATCCTGTTATGATCAGGTGACATACAGGCTCAAGGGTGATGGCGATAAGGAATGTATAGTCATCTCAAGGCCTGCTGATTGCTCGAGTGTGATATATGGTCCTGCCAAGTTCAGCTTTGATGAAGAGAACGTTCAAATGCTCAATGATATGGGATTTGACACTATATCCGTAAGGGTTGAGATCTGATTTTTGGGTGGAATAACTCTTTTTTCAATGGTAAAATAATCTTTGCTTTAAGCACAAAAACTGATTGAGAGAAGGAGGAAATTGAATGCTTGAGATCTACCGTTCAAAAGATGCTGTTTTAACTTCCTCCAAGCGTATCAACCAGATCGAGAGAGTTGAGGATATCAGTGAGGATACATGGATCAACATGTATGCTCCGACTGAAGAAGAGATCGCCAGGGTAGAGAATACTCTCAATATCCCTCAGGAGTTTTTAAGATATCCTTTGGATGAAGAAGAGAGACCTCGTATCGACTTTGATGACGATACCGGCGATGTCCTCGTCATTGTGGATATTCCTTATCCGAGACATGAGAATAATGTTATCAAGTATGAGACGGCTCCTCTCGGTATCATTATCTCGAAAAAGCACATCATTACCGTATCTCTTCGAAAAGTACCGATCCTCGACCAGTTCATCGATAACCGTGTTAAAGATTGTGTTCTCGCGTATAGAACCAGATTTACCATTCAGATACTTTTCGCAATTGCCAAAGACTACTTGAGACTTTTGCGATTTATGGATAAGAGTCTTGAGGAGGCTGAAAAGGGCCTTGCTAAGTCGATCAGCAACAGTGATCTTTATAAAATGCTTGAATGGGGTAAGTCCTTGATCTACTTCTCCACATCCTTGAAGTCTAATGAGGCCGTTCTTGAAAAACTCATGCGCGGACGCCTTGTTAAACAGTATGAGGAAGATGAAGATCTGTTGGAAGATGTCATCATCGAGTATAAACAGGCTCATGAGATGGCTGATATCTATGCTTCCATCGTTAACGGCACTATGGATGCTTATGCATCTATCATCAATAACAACATGAACGTTATCATGAAGATCCTCGCAGCAGCTACTATTGTTCTTACGGTTCCTAATCTGTTTACGAGTTTCTTCGGTCAGAATATAGATTTCCCGTGGGATGCAGGTTTTTCATCCAATCCCGTTCCGTTCATTGTGCTTACTGCCGTAACGGTTGTCAGCATGGTTGTTTCCTTCATTATATTGAAGAAAAAGGACTTCCTCTGATAAAGGTGGCATCTAAATGAACAATGATGTTTTCGTAAAAAAAAGAAGTTCAGGAGCCAGGATCAATAAGCTCATCGTTCGACTTGCTTTGTTCCTTAGTATCTTGGCTGCTATCCTCATTTTCTTTATCGTATTGACTGTTTATTCTTCTAACAGGCTTATGAACGTTGACGGAAGCGATGTTTCAAATATCCCTTCCAATGTGCTTCCTTCATATTCAACCTGTTCATTTGAATCATTTGATGAGCAGACCAATCTTTCTGGTTGGTTTTTCAAGTGTGAGGATCCTATAAGTACAATAATAGTAGTTCATAACTCTGGTTCTAACAGATTGCCGTTTGGCGTCAACATGGTAGACCTTATTGAACTTTGGCTTGAGAATAACTATAATGTATTTCTTTTCGATCTGAGAAATTCAGGTGAGTCGGAAGGAGATATATCCTGTTACGGATATCTTGAATGGCAGGACGTTATAGGAGCGATAGCCCAGGTTAAGAAGATATCCGTTACTACAGATGTTATCTTGTATGGTATCGGTTCCGGATGTACGTCTTGCTGTCTTGCATATTCTAAGCTTCCGGAGTCCAATCTGTCTGATGCCGAGAAGGAAAGATTGGAGTCCAAGTTTACGAATCTTGGATTTGACAGGGGATACGTAAAGGGAATGATCCTTGATTCACCTGCAATGTCCAGCGATGACTATATTAAGCCTATCGTTGAACAGAATGAGTTCCTGGGCAAGATAACTAAGAACTTCGTTCCTCTGGCGATCCGATTCTCAGCAGGAGAGGATAAGGCATTGAATATTGCTTCTGAAGTATCCAGAATGCCGATCCCTGTATGTATCATATACGGTGGTCACGATGTCTTTATCGGAGCTGATAACATTAAAAAATTAGTTAACGACAGAATGAGACTTAATAACAACATTACTGAAGAGATGGTCGTTCCGGGTGCGGGTTACTTGGAGGCGTTCTCTACGGATAATGTTGCGTACTGCGATGAGATAATTGGATTCTTACATAAATATTTTGGTTGATGATAATGGAAAAAGACGTACTTATACTCGGAATTGAATCTTCTTGTGATGAGACAGCCTGTGCAGTTGTAAAGAACGGCAGGGTGATCTTAAGTAATGTCATTGCTTCACAGGCTGATTTCCATGAGAGATATGGCGGTGTTGTTCCTGAGATCGCTTCAAGAATGCACGTTGATGCTGTTTATCCTACGGTACGCGATGCTTTGGATAAAGCAGGTGTCACTTTGGAAGATATCGATGCCATAGCTGTTACTTATGGTCCGGGACTAGTCGGCGCTCTCCTTGTAGGTCTTTCATGTGCTAAGGGTCTTTCTTATGCATCAGGGAAACCTCTGGTTGGCGTTAATCATATGCATGGTCATATTGCAGCCAATTATCTTTGTCATCCTGACCTCGAACCACCGTTTATATGTCTTTCCGTAAGCGGAGGACATAGTGAGATCGTTCTGGTAAGTGATTATTCAGAGATGAAGATCCTGGGTGCGACAAGAGATGATGCCGCAGGTGAGGCTATCGATAAGATCGCCAGAGTTATCGGACTCGGTTATCCCGGTGGCCCTAAGATGGATAAAGCAGGACGAGGCGGGGATATCAATGCGTATAAGTTCGCACATACGCATATGAAGGACTCCTTGGATTTCTCATTTAGCGGTATCAAGACATCAGCCCTTAATCAGTTGAATGATCTTAAGATGAAGGGAGAAGCACCTGTATTGGCTGATTTTGCGGCTTCATATCAGTATCACATCGCTTCTGAACTCGTAAGAAATACCGTTCTTGCAGTAAATGATACAGGTATTAGAAAAGTCTGTCTGGCAGGTGGCGTAAGTGCCAATTCGTTCTTAAGGGACCTTATTGACAAGACAGCAAAGAAAGAGAAGTTTGATGTTTTTTATCCTGACCTCAAACTTTGTACGGATAATGGTGCTATGATAGCAGCAGCAGGATATTATGAATATATAAGGGGAGTAAGACACGGAATCGACCTAAATGCCGTTCCGTCGTTATCTTTATAAAATGGCTATAACAAAGGGAATCAAGATAATAGCTGAAAACAGGAAAGCCTTTCATGACTATTTCATCGATGAAAAGTTTGAGGCCGGTATTGTTCTGTCAGGAACTGAAGTTAAGAGTTTAAGAGCAGGTAAGGTTAATCTGAAGGATAGTTATTGCACGGTAAAAGACGGTGAGATATTCCTTGTAGGTGTTAATATCAGTCCTTATGATCATGGTAACAGATTTAATCTGGATCCTATGAGAACCCGTAAGCTTCTTATGCATAAAAATGAGATCATCAAGTTATACTCAACTATTAAACAGGATGGTCTTACGCTTGTTCCGACAAAGTGTTATTTCAAAGACAGCAAAGTTAAGTTTGAGATCGGACTTGCCAGAGGTAAGAAGAATTACGACAAGCGTGATTCTATTGCTGAAAAGCAGACAAAGAGAGATATAGACAGAGCATTAAAGAATCAAAATAAATATCTTTGACCTTTATTTTGTTTGAGAATATAATAATCCATATATATGCGTTGGGAGCTATTATGGAGAGGTCAAAAAGCCAGATCAATATCTTTAATTTGATATCAGCTATTCTTGTCTGGATACTTGCATCTGTTTGGTTTTGTATAATATTCTTTCTGGCTACAGAGACTAAGTTTGACTCATATGTAAGAAGTCAGAACGTAATCGAAATATTTAAAGAAGTAGCCGGTATAGAGTTAACCCAGTTGATCGTCAGAAAATTCGCTCATTTCTTTGAATACAGTTTTTTGGCATCTGCTATATATCTCGGACTTTCATTTACAAACGGTATATCTTCAAAGCATGCGTATAGATATGATCAAAGAAAATCGATCAAGCATGTTAATGAGCTATGCATAATCTACTCATTCTGGCTATCAACCTTTATCTCTATCATAGATGAGTACATTCAGTTATTTGTTGACGGCAGATATGCGAGTATCGTTGATATTCTCATAGATTCAGGAAGTATAGTTATCTCGCTGTTGCTCGTAAGGATCCTCTTCCTTCTTAAGCTGATGATATTACATAAGAATGAGGATGAATACGATAATTACCGATATTGAAAACAGACAACAAAATAACCGGAAGCTCAGGCTTCCGGTTATCTTTTGTTTATTTATGATCTTAGATTACTCTTCAACTGTTGAGTAAACTGTTGTCTTGTCCTGAACATCATTGTCAACGATACAGATAAATGACTTACCGATATTTACCTGAAGCTCCTGACCATCCTCAGTGAAGTACTTGAATGGAGAAGTCTTGTTTTCCTGTGTCCAAGTGAAGTTAACGATCTTACCGTTGGAGAGATAGTAACCTGTGCCGCCATCTGTGAATGAAGCGTCACGGAGATCAGGCTGTGAATCCTTCTGATGGATGTTAGCGAAAACAACGAATACGTTTGTGAAACCGATCTGCTCGCCGGTTGTCTCATCTACCTGAGGCTGACCCTTAGCGCTCTTCATGTAAAGACCCTTTGAAGCATCATATTTGAAGTTGGAATCCGGAACTGCAGAAGAGAAGTATACATTAACTTCAGCGCAATCCTGTGCATTTGCAAGAGAAGCATTCTCACCCTTAACGAAGTTGAAGAGGAGAGGAGCATCACCCTTAGGATCGATCTCGTATTTTTCCATAGAAGCCTTGAGATAAGTACCGTTAGAAACACCTGTGTTCTCGTACTTCTTGGAGTTCTTCCAATCCTGCTCTCTCCAGAAGAAGCAGTTCTTAGGAAGCTCAACATCACCGTTCTCGTCAGCAGAGTAGAAGCTTGCTGAACACATGTTACCGTCTACATAATCGAGGCCAACGCTCTTCATGTAGCCCTTAACGAGCTCATTAGCACCCCAATAAAGGAATACGGCATTGATACTCATGCAAAGATCTGTTGAGACGTATCTTCCGCTTCTCATGGAGCCAATCTCAGGGCACTGATCAAGATCTGCGAACAAAGCTACAAAACGTGTTTTTCCTGCCTCTGTCTCGAATTCAAAGATTGCATCAGCTGTGGAGATACCTCTCTGAGGGAATGACTCGTAATAGTTGTTAACTGAGACTCCGATAATTCTGTTGCCGACGCAAAGAGGGTTCATATCCTGAACACCTGTTACCGGGTTAACTGCGTTAGGGTTGTTTGGATCATAAAGACCGTCGATTACAGCAGTTGTTTCCGTTACAGTTGGTTGAGTTGATTTAGTGGTAGTTTCTTCAGATGAAGCTTCCGTAGACTCTGAAACCTCGGATGTAGCCTCCGTTGTTTCTTCGGTTTTAGGGTTGCACGCAGCAAGAGCGAAAAGCATTGAAGCGCAAAGCAAAACCGAAATGATTTTTCTAATTTGCATAGTTTTCTCCTTTGTCTAAGAATTACTTTCAATTATACCATTATATTTGTAGATAATAGTCAATTTGTCTTTTTGCCACAATTGATATAATATATCTGTGTTTTTAGAAAAATCTTGGCGAGGTGAACGGAAAATGTCAAAAAAACAAAACACCGCGAAGCCACGCAAGACATCATGGAAACAAATTCTTATACGTTTTTTTTGTGCGATTCTCGGCCTGGCAATAGGCTGTACAATTTATATTTATAAGGTATTAGGTGGGTTCACTTATGTTGTTACTCCGATAGTGTCTGAGAAAGAATATGAGACCTTGGACCTTACCTCTGAATCAAGCCTTAATGGAGGAGATGTTGAGTCCTCCTGGGCAAACGGCGGTCACACGAGGGTGTATGTGGATCCCGCACATCCAATTATTGAAGTAAAGCAAAAAGATAAGAACGTTGAGAATATCCTTGTTTTCGGTGTCGATTCGCGTGGAACCGCCGACTATAAGTGTCGTTCTGATGCAATGATGATCGTTTCGATCAACAAGAAAGAGAATACCGTTAAGCTTGTATCTTTGATGAGAGATACAGGTGTATATATAGGAGATACAAAAGAGACTCAGTCCTCTTCGCTCGATAAGCTTACTCATGCTTATGCTTACGGCGGTGTTGGTCTTATGATCAATACCATCAATCTGAACTTTGATCTTGATATCCAGAGATTTGTCATGCTCGATTTCGGATCGGCTGCAGATATTATTGATCTTTGCGGAGGCGTTGAGATCGACGTTTCTCCTGAAGAAGTTAAGTATGCAAACTATGCTATCTCTGAGATGAACGAGCTCGTTGATAACCCTGCTCCGCTCCTGACATCAGGTGGTGTACAGACATTAAGCGGCGTTCAGGCTATCGGTTGGTCAAGAATCAGATATCTTGACTCTGACTTCGTAAGAACTTCCAGACAAAGAACTGTTGCTATGGCACTTATCGCTAAGGTAAGTGACATGAACTATCTTAGCCAGATGGCACTTGTAGAGGATTCTACCGGTATGTTTGAGACTAATATGCAGACAATGGATCTTGCACGTGTGGGATTGAATGGTATCGGCGGTGCTGATAATATAAGTGAATACAGGCTTCCGGAAGATAATCTTTATACGGTACAGAGCAATCCTTGGATGATGATCGTCGACATGGATCAGCAGGTACCTAAACTTCATGAATTCATATGGGGGGAATAAAATGAGCAAGACTGTTTCAACATGTATCTGTGAGACCAACCTGATCCCTAATCAGCCTCAGGAGAATGTTTTCTTTCATAGTCTTTACAGACATCAGCAGGATTTTACGTCTGAATTCGTAAGAACAGCTAATTCTACTTCTCCGATACAGATATGTGCTCTGTTCTCCACACAGGGTCCTGATAATCTTGGTGCTTTTCTAAATCTGGAATTAAATAAGGAATTGTCTTCCATCGTTGCTGAAGTATCCAAGAATTCCGTACTCGACTTTGACTCTTTTTCGAAAAGGGTTATTAACTCACTGAATATAAAGGTTTGTGAGTTTGTCGTAAACAAGGGAGGAACACCACTTCGTACATCGATGACCCTGGTCGTTATCGAAGGTGATATCCTCAGAGTTATTAATATAGGTAATACAAGAGCCGTTTTAGTACGTGACGGTAAGATATTCTCTCTTACAGAGGAGCAGACTGTTGCGCACAGATATGTAAAGATGGGTGTAATTTCTGCTGAGCAGGAAGCTACTCATCCTGAGAATGCAACTCTTACACAGTATCTTGGTAAGATGCCGCAGGATGGTGAGATCCAGGCTGATACTAAGGTTCATTTGAAGCTTAAGGATAATGATGAGCTTTGTCTCATGGGAATAGGAATCAGCAAGAAGCTTCCTGCTTCCATCCGTAACAGGGTGCTCGTTAATCCTAATTCTTCAACTGAAGTTAAGTGTAAAGAACTTATCAGTGCTTCATTCAATAATGAAGTTAAGTCCGGTATGACCGCCATTGTCATCAAGATCGAATCTGTTTTCCTTCTTCCGGGTGATGCGGTTATTTCAGGTGATCCTAGTCATGAGGTCGCTCAGCAGCCTAAGAAAGCTGCCAAAGAAGAAGCAACCTATATTGACTTCACAAAAGAAAATGACAGAGATAACACGAAAGCCTTCAGAGAAGATCTGGTCAACAGAGCAGATGATGAAGGTGGAGATACAACAATGTTTAACAGCGGTAAGATCAATGCCGATGAGGTAAGAAGCGGCAGAAAAGAAAAGAAGGAGAAGAAAGAGAATAAAGTACTTAATGTTATTATTCCTATCCTGATACTTCTCTTGTTCATCGGTATCGGCTACCTCGTAATGTTTATCATTTTTAATGCAGCTCATTTGGTTAATGTTTTCGATAAGAAGACGCAGGAGACTCATGAAGTCGAGACTGTCATCATGTATGCAATTAACGACAATACCCCTGTATATGCTGAAGAAAATGTTGAATCTGCTATCATTGGCGTTTTGAACAAGGGTGATGTTGTTTCAAAATCCGAGTCAGGCGAGTCTTTCAGCAAGGTAAAGACAGCTGATGGCATCGAGGGTTATGTTCTTAATGTACAGCTTTCTGATGAGGACCCGACAATTGTTGAGGAGAGACCTGAGATCGAGTCTGATCCAACTCCGACACCTACAGAGGAGTCAACTGAAACAGAGACAACTCCTGAAGAGACTGAGACACAACAGACAACTGAAGCAACAACTCAGGCTACGACAGCTACTACAACAACAGAAGCTACAACTGAAGCAACGACTACAACAGAAGCTACAACTACTAGTGAGACAACAACTGAGTCTAATGTTACAGCAGAAGCTACACCTACGCCGTCGCCAACACCTGTTGAAACTCCGACTGATACGCCTACTAATACGCCGACAGCAGATCCGACTCCATCAGCTGATACTCCGACCCCATCAGCGGATACTCCAACTGATACTCCGACACCTGCAGAGCAGCAGAATAACGAAGAAAATACACAAGAATGATTTTGAGGTGATTTTATGAAGGTTGCAAAATTTGGCGGTTCATCACTTGCTGATGCTTTTCAGATCAAGAAGGTCTGTGATATTGTTTTCGCTGATCCTGAGAGAAAGATTATCGTAGTATCTGCTCCGGGTAAGAGAAACCGTGAAGATACAAAGGTAACTGATCTTTTGATCGCAGTTGCTAAAGCAAGACTTGCAGGTAATTCCTTTGAGACAGAGATCAAGGCTGTAATCGACAGATATAAGGATATTGCCAAGTCTCTTGAAGTAGTCGATATCGTTCCTGAGATCGAAGATACTTTGAGAAGCGTTGCAGGCGCTGATTATACTGATGATGTTAAGTATCTCGATTCAGTTAAGGCAATGGGTGAGGATTGTAATGCACGTCTTGTTGCTAAGTACCTCAATTCCGTCGGACATCCGGCAAAGTACTGCAACCCTAAGGAATGCGGTCTTTTCCTCAAGCACAATGATCTCGGAAAAGCTGTTATCCTTGATGAATCATATGATAATCTGAGTTCTCTTAAGGATTGTCCTGAGATCTGCGTATTCCCTGGTTTCTACGGTTATTCAAAGGAAGGCGAGATCATCACATTCTCCAGAGGCGGATCTGATATTACAGGTTCCATCCTTGCTGCTGCCGTTGGTGCAGAAGTATATGAGAACTGGACAGATGTTGATAACGTTTACGCTGTTAATCCTGAACTCGTTAAGAATCCTTTTGCGATCACCGAGATCACTTATGACGAAATGCGTGAGCTCGCTTATGCAGGTTTCTCAGTACTTCACGAGGAAGCTTTGTATCCTGTATTCGTAAGAGGTATCCCGGTTCATATCAAGAATACTAATAATCCTTCCGCTAAGGGAACAAAGATCGTAGCTAAGCGTACTCACTATGATTCACTTGTCACAGGTATCGCAGGTGAGAAGGGCTTTGCAACTATCACAGTAAATAAGTACCTTATGAACAAGGAAGTCGGATTCCTTTTGAACCTTCTTAAGATCCTTGCTGATGAGGGTATCTCCGTAGAGCATATGCCCTCAGGAATCGATTCCGTAACAATCATTGTCCGTAAGAAGAACTTTACTGAGGAAAAAGAAAAGATCATCGTTGACAGGATCAGAAAGGAACTTAATGCACAGAGCGTTTCCGTTGAAAGAGATCTCGCTATCGTTATGATCGTCGGTGAAGCAATGGCTAATTCAGTCGGTATCATGGCAAGAGCTGCATCCGCGCTGAGTAATGCGGGCATCAAC
>CADCQX010000282.1 GCA_902803695.1 Oscillospiraceae bacterium | reverse complement strand
TTTATCGTAGTAAGACATCTTTAACCTCCGTCTTCAGCACCCGACCGAGCGCCTTATATCTCATCCTCCGCCAAAGTTCTTCATAACTTACGTAATATCACGTTATACCAGTCGACATCCTTATCGCGTCTGACATCCCGCGACTCCCATTCATCGATCTTCTCATAGCCGGAAGTACGCGCAAATACTGACGCGAACTTGTCGGATGTCATATCGTTGAAGAAACGACCGTCGCGCTCACCTTCAAAGTCGCCGAACTTAAATGACATATAAAAAATGCCGCCCGGGGCCAGCAGATCACGCAGGGTCGTAAGGAGTTCGGGTAAATCCGCGGTCGGAACATGAAGCAGCGACGCACATGCCCAGATCGCATCAAAGCGCTCACCGCCATCGACGTCCCTGAAATCCATACACTTAACTTCAATCCCGCAGTATGAACTCGCGAGAGCACATAGTTCGGCAGAACCGTCGATCGCCTCTACCTTATATCCCATCTTCAGGAAAGCAGATGTGTCGCGGCCTGAGCCGCAGCCGAGATCAAGGATAGCGCCGCCTGCGGGGACGTAAGCCAGCACGCGCTCATAGAGCGGCGTAACATCGGCTTCGACTGTCGAGTCGTAGAACTCACGGGCGAGCGTCTTGTAGTAATCAGATGTTGAACTCATAAAGCCCCCCACTTAGATCATTGAGATACATCTGTTATATCACAAGTCCCGGTCTGCGGCATACAGCTACCAGTTCATCTCAGGGCGCGCAGCTTCCGGCGCCTTCCTAATGAACTTCTCGAGGCCGCATTCGTCCGTCACGGCGAAAACGATCTCCATATCAAGATCCTTCCTGGATTCCAGGAAATCACAGCACGTCTTCAGCGCGCACTCCCAAGCGACATCCTTCGGAAAATGCTTCGCGCCCGTCGATATCAAAGGGAAAACGACCTTATGGAAGTCATTGGCATAAGCGAGGTTCAGAACGCTCCTGTAAGTCTTTACAAGAAGCTCGATCTCGCTGTGCTTCCCGTCGATCCACCTGGGGCCGGCCACATGGATGATGTGGCGTGAAGGAAGGTCGAAGCCTGCCGTCATGATCGGCTTGCCGACACGGAGCTTTCCCGACACGGCAAGAGCACGCCTGAGCCTCTCCTTTCCCGCCTTCCGGGAGATCGCCCTGCTCACTCCCGAATCACACTTGAGACGGGTGTCCGTGGCATTTACGATCGCATCCGCACGGAATGTTGTAATGTCTGCTCTGTAAACGTTGATAACACTCATGCTCTCACTTCCTTTTTGCACGAGGGGCCTTCCCCACTCTGATGATCCGTCCTCTCCTTACAACTTCGCATGTTACGCCGGTCGCTACTCTCCTGACCGTAACAGGGAAACCGCACTCCGGACAAACGCCGCCACTCATAACTGTTCCACATCTAGGGCATGTCATAGGTAAGTCCCTCCTTTTGTATTTGTTACACTAATAGTACACTGCGGAGGGTTCCATTATTGGGACTTTTTCGCAGGGCACGCCGGGTCTCAAAACTGGTGACTTTTTGGTGGCTTAAAAAACTGGAAACGCCCTATTACGGGCGTTTCCAGGGTTTTGAGACTATTCAAGTTCTTTGCAGACACCTATATCTTGTGGTTGGCATGTTCCAAAAAGCACAATATCTTGTGGTGTTTTTCTTTCTATTCCACATATTCTTTGGCTATTTAAGAGCTGAAGGTGGCTTTATGGTGGCTTGAACTCTTGATACCTGCGATATTATCTATGATTATGATGGGTAATTCTAACAATAAAAAATGTATTCGCAATTACTCACCCGATGAAGGACGATTTAGAAGCGATTTAAAGTATTCATTAAGTCTCTTGTCCATCATTTGAGCATTCCGTTTAGCTTCTTCGTATAAAATAACTTCTTTTCCTTTGAACACAATCTCTATTCGTCTTTCCTGTTCTCCTGCAATATGAGTATAATCCTCAGGATATGCATAATAACAACCACTGCAAAACAAAGGATCTTTCTTCTTCCAATTCTGACAGTGTTCACAAGCCCAAGATTTATCTCTGTTTGCTGATGGACACAAAAGCATAAATTTGTCGGTATCCATCATATCTTCTGGATCACCACCAATTTCGTACGGAACCCT
>CADCQX010000281.1 GCA_902803695.1 Oscillospiraceae bacterium | reverse complement strand
TAAGAGTAGATTAATGTCAGAAAGATTAGAAAGGGTGTATATCCTTGAGTTCAACCGGAATAGATAAGGTATTGATTCTAAATGAAAATAAAGTGAAGAGTAAGCTTCTGGTAACTCTCGTTGTCCAGGGGCTTAAGCACGCCACTAGTGTCAATGAATCCGGTTTGGACGATAAAGGACTTAAACTCGTAAGAGAAGGTGATTACGGTCTTCTTATTATAGTATCCGATATAAAGAACGAAATGGCGCTCAAGGCTGCCAAACTTGCATCGATCCATCCTACGGCATCCATCATGCATATAGCTGATGAAACGGATTTTTCGAGCGATGAGGAAAAAGAAGCAAGGGAAAAGCTTCTTGATATCGGAGCGATATTGCTCGTTAAACCTTTAAGTAAGAATTCATTCCTGGTGGCAGTCAACTCTGCTGACATGGCTCATATAAGACTTTGTAAGCTTCGAAAAAAAGTTGAGGAAGAAAAGGTTCTTGCGAGGAGTAAGCTCATATTGATGAGGACCTTGAGCTTAAGCGAAGACGAAGCTCATAAGTATATCGAGAAGGAAGCTATGAACAGCGGACAGAAAAAGATAGATGTGGCTTATGAGATCTTAAGAACATACGATAATCAATAGGAGGAAACAGATGAAATACGAATTTGTTAAGATGCAGGGTTGCGGAAACGATTACGTATACATCGATGCATTTAAGTACGATATTAAAGATCCGGGTGCTTTGTCCGTAAAGATATCGGACAGACACTTCGGAATAGGCAGTGACGGCTTGATCCTTGTAGCACCGTCAAAAGTAGCAGACGGTCAAATGATAATGTTCAACCTTGACGGATATCAAAGTCAGATGTGCGGTAACGGAATCCGCTGCGTAGGTAAGTTTCTCTACGACATAAAGGGAATAAAAAAAGACGTTCTTACTATAGAGACTCTGTGTGGTGTCAAGACTCTCAACATGCATGTCGAAAACGGTGAGGCAGTCGCAGCAACTGTAGATATGGGTGCGGCTATCCTGAAGCCTTCCGATATACCGGTAGCACTTGACGGCGACATGATAGTCAATAGAAAGGTTGATATTGACGGTAAGGAATACAGCATAACTTGTGTATCGATGGGTAATCCTCATTGTGTTGTTTTCGAGGACGATGTGGAAGATCTTCCTCTAGAGACAATCGGACCTGAGTTTGAGAATAACAGGATATTCCCTGAGCGTACCAATACCGAGTTCGTAAAAGTGATCGATAAGGATCACTTAAGGATGAGAGTATGGGAGAGAGGTTCAGGTGAGACCTGGGCCTGCGGAACCGGAACATGTGCGACAGTTGTTGCAGCTTGCCTTAACGGTTATTGCAACAAGGGTGAAGATGTTGAAGTCCAGCTTAACGGAGGAAAGCTCGTCATTAACTATACGGACGAGAGAGTTCTTATGACAGGCCCTTGCACAACATCATTTACAGGTGAAATCGATATTTGATCGGAGGATATATATATGCACATTAACAGTAATTACAAGAATATAGCAGAGACATATCTCTTCTCGGAGATCGCTTTGAGAGTTAAGAAATTCTCGGAACAAAAACCTGATGCCCAGATAATCAGAATGGGTATCGGTGATGTAACAAGACCACTTTGCAGTTCAGCCGTCAACGCCCTGAAGAAGGCAGCTGATGAGATGGGTACCAAAGAAGGCTTCAAAGGCTACGGACCAGAGCAGGGTTATGACTTCCTTAAAAAAGCTCTGGCTGATTACTATAAGAACACATCGGGAGTTGATCTTGAATTGGATGAGATATTTGTCTCAGACGGTGCCAAGAGCGATCTCGGAAATATCCTCGATATCTTCTCTGATGACAATGTTATCGCAGTAACAGATCCTGTTTATCCGGTATATGTTGATACAAATGTAATGGCAGGACGTAAGATAGTCTATCTTCCTGCGAACAAGGATAACGGATTTCTTCCTATGCCTACACCTGAACTTGAGGCGGACATTATCTATCTTTGTTCTCCAAATAACCCGACAGGTGCAGCATACACAAAGGATCAGCTTAAGGTCTGGATCGACTATGCTCTGTCGCGTGATGCGGTGATCCTTTTC
>CADCQX010000280.1 GCA_902803695.1 Oscillospiraceae bacterium | reverse complement strand
CAGCATAATCCTCAACGATCACATCCCATTCCTTGTACCACTTGTATTCAATCGGTGCGCGAACCAAAAGAAGCTCAATGCCTTTCTCTTCACAGAGAAGCCTCATCTGGTCAAGATAATACATGGCATCCTCACTGAAACTGTAATCGAGCTGGAGAGGCATCGGCGGGAATTTCGCCGGCGGTTTGACGTGACAACGCATGTAATAACCGTGGTGTGATGTGATATCTTTCGAGAAGACATGCTCAAAATCAGTCTTTGTGAGTGAACTCCATCTGTCATGATATCTGAGGATCGGGAAGACATAAGATGCGAAAGTCTCATCCTTGGTCATGGAAACATTGATCGCATCGACCTTATCCTGTGACCATCTCATGCCATCCAGTGTCATTCTGTTGTAGGCTTCATTATGAGGTGCGCCATGCTGGAGATTATGGATGGACATGACTACTACCTTGGGTGTCTCAGTCTGAAGAACGTCCTTCAGAAGATAATAAGACTGGCAGATATACTGTTCTCCTGAACCTCTTATGTAAGACGATATTCCGTACTCCTCATACATCTTGACCGGTGAAAAGTTCTCATAAGCATCACAATCACCAAAGAAAATAACATCATGCGGGACCTTCTCCCTGTAATATTCTTCCGTGAATGAACCCTCAATAACGCCCTTCTGATACTTAGGCATTAAGAGCTTCTGGGCAAACCACAAAACGGCGACAGAGACTGCCACCAGTACCACCGCGGTTATGAACTTTTTAAATGCATTGGATTCTTTATTCGTCTTATCTGCCATTACATTGCCTTTTTGAGACGGCGGAAGTCGCCTAAAGCTTTCCATCCGATCTTCACGATCTTCTTGATATTAATTGAGTTAGTGCCTCCCTGACGCGGTCTGAAAGTGATCTCGCGGAATGCATACTCTTCTCCGTAATGGACGAAATAAGTCGTCAACATGATGTTAGGAAGATTGTAATCCTTATCAAGCTTTGGAAGATATTTTGCAACAGTCTGGGCATGCATGAGGCGGAAAGGCGCGTTGGCATCCGGTACCTTAACATGGAAATAGCACTTGATGAGGAAGCATACGACCTTCTCGACAAATGCCCTGGATTTACCGTCGCCTCTTACGACTCTGTGTCCGAATATTCCCTTGTAACCGTGGCGCATCTGCCAGAAGCTGTCAAATTCTTCAGGCAGCGTCTGCCCGTCCGAATCCGTCTGGAAAATAAAATCAGCACCGCTCTTTATCGCATAATCATACAGTGCAATTACCTTAGGTCCGTGCTGTTTGCCCGTATCAGATAATATCTCAAGCTGTGGATGTTCCTTCTTAAACACCTCGAGAAGTTCATGGGTCCTGTCCTGGCTGCCGCTGTCCGCGATAACCAGTCTGGATGCCGGATCCTTACCCTCAAGGACGGGGTACCATGAAGTAACAACATCAAGAATGTTGTCTTCTTCGTTATAAGCGGGCATAACGATATAAAGTATATCCATGGCTCAGTCCTCTCCCTGTATTGCTTAAGAGATTATAGCAAATAATCAGCCAACTTGCTTTATGCAGGCTCGATCGTATGATTTTTGTAATCTATCCTGCTCTGGACCGATTCGGTCGCACTCTCGGGATATTTATCCTCGGCAAACTGGAAACCGTTCCATCCGCCCTGCCAGAAATCCAGCAGTTCTTCCGTCGTATACATGAAGAAATAACTGTCATATCCCTGACGCCATGTTGCATCGCAGTGATACCACTGACCGTTAAGACAGACATAATTCCAAAAATGCGTTGCAGTCTCATAGGGATATCTCTCGATGATCATGTTCTCTATTCCTGCGACATCGAGCAAGACCTTTACCGCATATACCGTCGAGTAACAGTTTCCGCTGCGGTAAATGAACGCGTTATATGCTGCTTCAGTCCAGGAATCACTGTAAGTCCTCAGAATGAAATTAATGTTATACCTGCACCACCAGACGATCTGAAGGGCAACTTCCTCATCAGTCATTCCGGGCTCAGTGATCTCATCAAGGATCTTTCTGGCCTCTTCATAAACAACTTCAGGTTCTATGTATCCTTCCGGTTTTTCCGACATCGTCAGATTGACCGTAACGGAGGTCTCATTGCCGGAGAAATCCGTTGCCGTATATACGACTTCGTATGTTCCCTCTTCGTTCACATTGACAGCCGAATTATCGATGGTAAGAACCGGCTCATCATCGTAGTCATCGGTAATGATGATACCGTCTCTGTAAGTGATCGAATCACCGATATACGCTTCGATATCAAGTGCACCCTTGATCACAGGAGGTGTTGAATCCTTCGTTACATCAAAAGGAACATTGACCAGTGTCTCGTTTCCGCATCCGTCTGTAAGTGCTGCAACCGCAATAAAACTGCCACCGGAAGACATGTCGGGAACATCCTTCCATGTCACGGAAACATCAGTTATGTCGCTTATGTTTGTAACACACAGGGAAGCATCCGGCAGTTCCTGGCCGGCAAAAATCTCCTGCGGAACAGGTTCGCCTGCAGGCGGGATCGAATCCGTGATAAAGAGTTTACAGGCGTTGTTTTTGCCGTAGATATTTATGTTGAAACTGATCGTCTGGGGCAGATCAATGTTGACCTCATCGAAATCCAGATTGCATGAAACAAGATCGGGAAATGCAGGTTCGGCACTGAAGAACATCGACTGGTCAGGTCTTACGGAACCTGCTTCGATCGTTACTTCGCGGATTAACAGATCATTCTCCTCATTAAAGAACGTGACAGCTTTGGCTGCTGCAAGAACGAGGATAAGGATGATAACCGATGCAACAAGGAGCTTTACGATGCTCTTGTTCATCTTGGTCTCTGCTTTTTTCACAAATGTCTTTTTTGTTTTCGGCTGCGGAGCGCGTTTT
>CADCQX010000279.1 GCA_902803695.1 Oscillospiraceae bacterium | reverse complement strand
TGAGATGAAGAACGGAATGACCAAAGAACAGGTCTTCGAGGAGTTCGTTAAGTCTCCGGAGTTTACTCAGATCTGTAAAGACTACGCTATCGACAGAGGCTGATAACTTTTCATCTGATATGACAGGGGGCGTCACTCGGGCAGACTTTTGCTCTGGGACGCCCTCTTTATTTTACTGAAGACAAGATCCGGTTAATCTTATAAATCAAGATGTAAATGATATATGCAAAGGAACAGATCGCCTGTATAATTTTTTTGTAGAGTCTAGGAGTGGAAGTTTATTTTATGCGTGGAGGTGATCTGTTATGACCAAGTCGCGAAGATTATTAAGCATCGCTGTTGCAGTGTTCATGGTTTTTTCCATGTTCTCGTTTGTTTATGCTGACCCATCCGAATGGGTAGCGACAGGTTATTTGTCTCCCCGTGCTATGGGACCTAATTCCACAGGATTTAACTGGCGCTATAAGGAAAGTGAATTACAGATAGATTTTGCTCCGGCTGCTTATTCGGGTACAACAAGTTCGGTAAATGACTTTTATACATACTTTAACAAGGCTCGTTCTGGAAATGCATGTAAAGTTGTATGCAGTTATCTGGGAAATGAAGAATATCCCAACCTGTTATTCTACGGGAACAATGATAAGGAGTATAACTTCGTTTTTGATAGTACAATGTCCCATGTGGTGACGCTGGATTATGTCAATCTGCAGTCGATATCTGTTGAGACGACAAAGTGCTTATATCTGTACATAGATGAGTTTAACTCGAGTTATATGCCTTTCATAGAAAATAACAACAGCGAATTTCTCTCTGTTTCAGCCACAGGATGTAAGAAGACGGAAGTAACTATCGGAACGTCCTACAGTAAAGAGAATGTGGATTTTGAGGTCAAAAACAGTTCTTCTCTTCAGAAAGTCAACATCGATTCAGGTATAACGACGATCCCCACTAATGCTTTCAGTAATAATTCGGCACTTACAAGTGTAGCAATCCCGGACTCGGTTACTTCTATCGAGTATGGGGCATTCTATAGGGATACGAGTCTTAATGAGATCAGTATACCTAAGTCGGTAAAGACGATAAGACCTGATGCGTTCGAGGAATCCGGATTAAAGAATATCTTTTATGGAGGAACAAAGAAGGACTGGAATGAGATCAACATATATGAGACTTATCTGGATTATAATGATGTTCCCTGGATAACTTTTGACGGACTTATTTCCGATCATGCGATCACTGTTCACTGCAGTGACGGAAATATCACTCTCCCTTCGCGCACGTATAATAGTGTTACTTATGACGGTACACGCGGTTACTGTGCCCAGACAGGAGGATTGCCCGGTTTCACATGGCATGTCAACGGCGCTAATATTTATGTAGATGTCGGATATAGAGATGATTCTTACCCTTATTCTTCGGTAGACGATTTTTTGACCGAATTGAATAAAGCAAGTTATCTTGAGATCAATAATAGTAATAAATATTCGGAAGTCCTGGAATTCGCCCCAAAGTCGGAGTCAGGAAAGACTATAGACAATATGCTTGCTATATTCGTTGGCAAAGCCCCGAGCGCATATGTAACGCTCGATTTCCTTACGAGAGTTCCGGATATGATCGGAACCGGCAGCAGTTACATCACTACTATCAATATGAAGAATGTGAATTGCGATACGCTTCCGGAAGTTCCTATTAACGATGCAAGTTTCCTGTATCTCGAATTCGGTAAGTGTACGGGGAAAACCATTGAGTTAACGGACGCGTATGACGATATAAGCATTAATTTCACAAACAAGGATAAGATCGAGAAAGCTGTATTTGACGAAGGCATCAAGACAATCGCAAGCCCTTGTCTCAAAGACAGTAAGAATCTTAAGGAAGTAACTCTTCCGAGTACAGTCGAGACTATCGAGTATCTATCATTCTCTAACTGTGACAGTCTCCAGAAGATCAGTATACCTAAGTCGGTAAAGACGATATATGATACGGCTTTCTCCGGAAATGCCAAGTTCACGGACATCTACTATGATGGTACAAAGGCTGAATGGGAGAAGATCGAGATTAAGAAGAGCACAACACTTACTCCTAAGCTCGAATTTGAACGTGGAGTAGTCATTCACTGTAAGGACGGCGACATCAATACCAAGGAGCCGTTCAAAATCGTGTTTGAATCAAACGGTGGAAGTTCCGTTGCGACACAGAACATTGTTGACGGTAGCAAAGCGACCAAGCCTTCTGATCCTACGAAGGCCGGATACACATTTGGTGGATGGTATACGGATACTGCCTGCACAAAAGCATATGATTTCAATTCAGAGGTAACAGCAGATATTACGCTTTATGCTAAGTGGACAGTAGTATCAACTCCGGCACCTTCCACACCTGGTCCGTCTACTCCGGGACCAGCGACCCCGGCGCCATCAACAACAGGCGGTGGTTTTGAGGACTTTGTTGAGAGACTCTACACGGTTGCTTTGAACCGTGCATCCGAACCTGAAGGAAAAGCGTTCTGGTGTGAGCATGTTGGTAATGGAGATCTTGACGGTGCACAGTGTGCTAAGGAATTCCTCTTGAGTAAAGAGTTCAACGACAGGAAGTTGAGCGATGAAGATTTCCTTAAGGTTCT
>CADCQX010000278.1 GCA_902803695.1 Oscillospiraceae bacterium | reverse complement strand
GGATCGAAAAGTCTTACCTTGCTGTCCGTGCCCCATCTGATGCCCATCATCGTGGTCATGTTGATGAAGTAGACCTCTGCATGGAAAACATTCTCTCCGCCCGTGCCGAGCTTCATCAGGTCACGGAGAAGCGGGATATTATACGTTGTAAGCGTATGTCTTCCTGCCGTAAAAAGATCCATCGCCTTACCGTCACGCATGAAGAGCGCTTCCTGCGACTCGTGTACGATCAACTGTGATCCGATGGTGAAGTCTTCGTTCTTGTGCTTGTGAGCCAGTACTTCATTACTGCCTTCGTACTTGATTACACTAATTACTTCCATTTAACTTTTCCTTTCTGCTAAAACGCCAAATAATATTACTAATGCTACCGGTAATCCGACGGCTATGATCGCCGCGGGAACAACATCTAAATGGAATCCGTACGCCAGTATCAAGAATATCAACAGAGGTACGGCACAAAGGACCGACAGGACTTCGATGATGACGGCGGGTACTCCGCCCCTGTAGACCAGGAATCCCACGCCTGCCGAAGCGGCGAGGAATATCGGTATGACTGCCGGCAGCGGAAATCCCGCCACTTCCTTCAATATGATCACGAGTACCGCAGGTAGTATCAGTCCGACTATTACTGCGAGCGGTATCCTTTTCTTCTTTTCTTTCTCTATGTTTACCCTGCACTGCTCACTGAGTTCTTCGGTATCCTTAAATCCCGGGATCTTCTTAAACTCCTTGAGCGCACCCTTATAATTCTTCTTCTCGAAAAAGCCCTTTCCCTTCATGTAGGTCTTCAGCTGATCTATCCTCTGAAGTCCCTCTTTGCCGATCCTCGACAGATCAGAAGCGATCACTCCTACCTTTCCGTCGCTCTCTTCTACGGCGTTCTTAAAAAGAATCCTCGCCTGCTCAAGAGATACGGTTGTAGGATTACTTCCGATGGTGTCATTGGCCTTGTTGATATTTGAGATTATATTGGAATACTGGCTGTAGTCAGGGATCAGATCCTCGAGTGCCCACTTGTTGCCGCAGTGCGCGCAGACGCATGAACCGATAAGATAATCATTGACGATATCTCCCCCGCAGATCTTGCACTTCAATGTAACAGGTGTTGCACTTATTTCGGACATCTGTTCACTCCCCTAAAACAGTCATTTTAGTTTAGTTTTTTGACTCAACTAAACAATATTTTATCATTTGTATGATGTATTTAAAAATCAGTTTGCAGAGCTTGAAGAACAGTATATGGATCCCGTACTTGATTATCAGGAATAACAAGAATGGTCCGATACTCAGAACCGACACCAATTTGATGACCGAGGCAGGCGTTCCTCCTCTGTAGATGAAGAATCCCAATACCGCCGATATAACAAGAAACAACGGGATAAGTATGGCAAACGACACATCAAATGCTATCTTCAATACGATACAGAGCATCGCAGGGAATAACATTCCCATCGTGACTTCCAGTACCCTGTTCGTTTTATTCTGCTTCGCGACTTTCACCTTGCACTGCTCTTTGAGTTCATCCGTATTCTTATATCCCGGAATCTTCTCGAACTCATTAAGCGCAGACTGATAATCCTGCTTCTCGAAAAAGTTCATTCCCTTCATGTAGCTTTGCATTCGATCTATCTTAGTGATCTCATCTCTGCTCATCTTAGCAAGGTCGGAAGCTATGACACCGTCAAGTTCCTCACTTTCTTCAACTGCAAAATTAAGAAGTGATTTAGCCCTCTCAAGAGATACAACAGTCGGATTATGCGATACGGCTTCATTTGCCTCGTTGATATTTGAGATTATATTGGAATATTTTTCGTAGTCGGGGATCATATCTTCAAGCGCCCACTTGTTTCCGCAGTGCGCGCAAACACATGAACCCACAAGGAAGTTATTTACTATATCTCCCCCGCAGATCTTACATTTAAACGTAACTGGTGTTGCGTTTAACTCCGGCATTCACTTTTCCCCCGCATAATCAGTCAGTCGTCAGGCTGGACCAAAACAAATTTATTTTATCATCTGTATGGTCTTATATAAAGCCCGACAAACTGATTTATGAGCGCTTATTTCTACCAATTAGAGTTTCTTCATCATGAGTACTTCCGCCATGAAGGAACCGTCAACGGCACTTCTGAGAGCATTCTCGCGTCTGCCGTATTCCACGAATCCCATCTTCTCATATAGTGCCCTGGCTCTCGTATTCGGCTCTGCAACTTCCAGTTCCAGCTGCACGAGATCAGGTCTTGCTTCCTTAGCGACACGGAACATCTCTTCGAACATCATTGTTCCTATTCCGAGATTCCAGTACTCCCTAAGTAGAGCTATAGCTACATTCGCCCTGTGCTTCATCTTATACTTGTCATTCATCATGAGATGACAGTTGCCTGCGACCTTACCTTCCACTTTGCAGCACAGGAAAAGATCGTTATCAGATCCCTTCATATAGTTAAGAAGTTCCTTTTCCTTCTCGACCGTATATCTGTCACACTCGGAAGGCACCCTCGCGAGAAAATCAGTCTCGCCGCACGACTTATGAAGATAATCCACAAGTCCCTGCGCCTCATCGTCTCCCGGGTTCAAGAGCACTGCCTTACGGCCGTCCTTTAATGTAAATTCCTTAGTTTCGTATAACATAAGATAATTCCTTCTTTCATAGATTAAGTTGCATAAAGTTTCCGTTTTTCTTAAAACCGAAATCGGTATAAAGAAGAACGCCCATGTCGGATGCCGTTATCTGAACACATCCGCAACCGTATTCTCTCGCATCATTAACGACCAAGCCTAAAAGCTTTTTCGCGATGCCCTGTCTTCTATAAGCCTTATCCGTAAACATACTGGACAGAAGACCGATCTTGCCCGTAGGACAGGAGAAATACGGAGGTTTCTCCACAAAAGACATACCGCTCGTTCCGACTATATTATCGCCGTCCATCGCGAGCCACGAGACGAAAGTACCATCCTTCATATGTCTGTCGTAGTAATCAAGAAGGTATGGCTTAAGATCTATCTCCTCAGTTGCTCCTTCTTCTCTGAGCTGGCCGATCCTGATGTCGATGAACCTGTCAAGGTCGGCCTTGGTAATTCGTCTGTAAGTTATCATTTCTGTCCTCTCCTTTCATACATCACAAGATCCATACGATCATTGATATGTTCTTCCCAATCCAGGAGTTCGAACCCCAGTTTCTCGTAGAAATGACGGTTCCTTGCTTCCTGTTTGATGGTCGACAGTTTCCATGTAGTCTTATTATCCCACATCTCGAAAAGTCTCGTCACTGCTGCCTCTCCGAGCTTCAGGTTCTGGAACTCCGGAAGTATGAATATTGGTGAGATCCACATCACGCTGTCATCATTAAGGCTCCTGTCCCTGATCGCCCTTACAGCTCCCACTTTCTTTCCCTCGAAAACGATAAAGTAGAAATGGCTGGTCTCTTCAGTGATCTTCCAGAGGATCCTCTCTTTGGATTCGTTTACAGGTGACATGTCGTCATGATAGATCTCGTAAAGCGGCATGAAAGAATCCACCTGCATCTTATGAAGTTCATCTACGTCTTTTTCTGTTGCTTTTACCAGTTCCACTTGTTTCATTTTCTTTTCCTCCTAACAAAAATACCGTCTATCCGCAAGCGTCGGATAAACGGTATTGAATACAAGATCAACTATAATCTCTTACCCGAGGCATTTGCTTTCAACCAAATCATAACGTCCGTAAATGACGCCTGCATAAATAATATATGCTGTATAAGATTTGGTCTTAAGCACGTTTTGCCTCCGATTGATTTTTGTTTAACTTACTACTACGAACCTTATATGTCAACACCTTATGTGGCATCAGGATCCGCGAAATTAGTTGCATAGAAGTGTCTTATAACATCTCTTCTCGTAACTATTCCGATGAAGAGATTTCTGTCATCTACAACAGGAATAAAGTTCTGATTCATGGCACGCATCAAAAGTTCATCGATAGAAGCCGTGATAAGAACAGAAGGGTTTTTGGAAGGATCATAAGGGATTTCGCTCAACTTAAAACTCTCCAGACTCTCTATCGCCATAGTGTGTGCTTCATTGCCTTCACCCTTAACGATGAACCACAGAAAATCACCTTCACTTACTGTTCCCAGATAGTGGCCTTCACGGTCCAGGACAGGGATCGCGGTATAGCCGTGGTAGTTCATCTTTTCGAGAGCCTGACGCACGGTAAAATCATTGAAAAGAAAGGCAACCGAAGACTTCGGCTTCATGAAAAAAGCAACATTCATATCTGTGTCCTCAGTATCCTTAAGTTGTCGCCCTTGATCATGAATCTTCCTGAATTTGCAGGGATAAAGAAACTCTCTCCCTTGGACAACGTAAGAAAATCATTGGCTCCGTCATCATTCTTGAATTCGATCCTTCCGGTTCCGCCAAGAACAACCAAAGAGACGAAGCTTCTCTCGGATGCAAAATCCAATGTCTCATGTTCGATCATATCAACAACAAAATACTTGCAGCTAACCAGATGATTACCGAAATCATAATTAGAATAGTTCGGATACATTCTTGTTACCTTGAGAGCCTTATCAACGTGAAGTTCTCTTTTCTGACCAGTTGTCTTGTCAATTCTGTCGTAATCATAGACACGATAAGTAACATTGGAATTCTGCTGGACTTCAGCGATGATCATACCCTTACAGATAGCGTGCAAAGTACCTGCAGGGATATAGAAAACATCGCCCTTCTTTGCAGGCACTGCCATAAGAATATCCGTAATAGTATTATCCTTGATCCTTCTTCTGATCTCAGCTTCGTCTACGGTCCTCGATACTCCGTAATAGATCTTGCTTCCCTCTTCCGCATCTACCACATACCACATCTCAGTCTTTCCGAGCTGGCCTTCGTTGGTGATGGCAAAAGTATTATTCGGATGAACCTGAACGGAAAGATCTTCCTTGGCATCGATAAGCTTTGTCAGGATCGGAAAATCATCATAGTTGTCACAGTTTGTTCCGAGAACTCTCTTACCGCGCATGCTTATGTAATCGATAAGTGTCTCTCCCGCATATCTTCCTGAAGTTATAACGGAAGGTCCGTCCGGATGACACGAAAGGACCCAGGCTTCTGCTACTCTGTCTCCCGGATCATTGATCCCGTATTCTTCACGAAGTTTTGTTCCACCCCAGGTGTAATCCTTACATGTTGGTTTTAATTTATATACCGGCATATCTATTTCCTTAGTACTGTAATTATCTTCTTTAACGGTTATTACCGTAACTACGATTTTATCACATAATGACTGTCTTTGTTTATTTGTTGGAACCGTCCGCCGCTTACTCCCCAAACAGAAAAAACTTTTTCTTCAAATTTTTGTTCTTTTTTCTTCAATTGTACCATTAATGGCATTATCTGTCTGATAGACTTGCCTCATAAGACAAATAAAGAACATTTGATCGCAAGGAGTTAATCAATATGTCACCTATAGATTTATCAGTTTTATTCTTTTTCTTCGTAACTTTCATCAAGATCGCCGTAGATTTCGAAAAGCATATGGCAGATACAAAACCTAAGAAGGCAATCGTCCGAGCTGCTCATCCGACTTATCTCAAGTCAGTTAGTAGTGTCAGGAGGGTTCAACATAATCGCGTTTCCTCTATTCCCGTCAGATCTGTGCGTGTCGGAAGACCGGTTCCGGTTAAGGTCGTGGCCAGGGCTAACAGGATTCCGGTAAAGGAAGCGGCCTGATCTGCAGCAAGTGTGTTTAGGAACCACTCCTGTTTTTCCACCACCTTTTTTAAGGTTTCTGAACACAGTGCAGATCCCGTAAAGTAAAAGCGCCACCTTTCATAAGGTGGCGCCATTGTTTTTATCCCTGATGCTGCAACTCATCCATGTAGATGTTGATGATAAACTTATTACCTCTCAATGTTGCTTCGATATTTCCTCCCATCAGCATTACCAGTTTCTGAGTAACCGATAATCCTATACCTGAGGAATTGACATGTCTTGATTTATCTCCTTTATAGAACCTGTCGAAGACTCTTGTTACATCCGGAGTCTCTCCGTCTCTTATTCCGTTTCCAACAGATATCTTGATCTTCTTTCCTTCGATCCTCTTAAGACCAATATCCACACAATCAGCACCATGAACGAGACTGTTCTTGATAAGATTCTGGAATACACGTTTCAGTGCCTGTTCATCGGCTACTGCATAAACATCCTCATCTACATCGATATTCGGAGTCATGTCCTTTCTCTCGAAATCCTCATAATATGAAAGAAGTGTCGAGATCATGATCTCGGAAATATTGGTCCTCTCACTTTCGAGCTTATATGTGGAGTTATTGATCTTCGTATAGATAAACATTTCCTCCAACATCTCGCTTAAGGAATCTATTCTTTCCGCGATGATCGTTTTATATCGATCCTTGTCCTCTTCACTGTCAGACTCGCACATGAGTTCGAAATAACCCTTAAGTGATGTCAAAGGTGTTCTGATATCGTGAGACATGCTCGTTATCGTCTCTTTGATCTCATCATCCTTACGGGCTGTTTCTATCTCCCTGTTTCTGCACGCAACGATAATGGAATTGATCTTGTCAGTCAATCTCCTTATGGTACGTGTGGACGCTCCGATCGATAAAGACATATTTGTCTGATTGTTTCCTATATAGTCAAGCTGCTTATTGAGTTCATGGATAGATGACAATATAGAGATCATATAGAAGGTCAGGATCAGTATGATCACTATACATATGATCAAAGCGATAACAAGGGGATTCATACGCGTTTCTCCTCCACTTTTCTATTAAACAATAATACTGACAGAGCAAAAGTCACCATTATCTTTATTACAACGCCGACACAGATAACGATCTTGGTGATCGAGAATTCGCCGGCAAAAAAAGGCGTATCATTCGTAAACCAGGTAAAGAACGAAGGGAAAAGAATATAGGAAAGGAATTCATAGCGCTTCGGGAGCCAATTGATCAGATGATATGAAAATATCAAAGAAAAAGCCCAAAAAGCGAGGTAAACTACAAAACTCTTTCCCTTTTTTCTGAAAAGGTGTGCAAACAGCAAAGCATTTGAAGCATCACTCAGCCCCAATACCAACTGAACACCAAATGTATAAACTATAAACTTATAACCGTCCTGTAAAAGCGACTCACCGGATTTTGCCAACGGGTTCATCAAAAAGACTGTAGCACTCGATAAAGCGTAGATGATCGCACCCAAGATAAAAAGAACGACCAGTTCGGAAAGAACGTAAAGGACTCGGTTTCTCATTCCGATCTCAAGATTGTAATATCCTCTGTATGCATAGTAGGAACATATAAAACCGCATCCTACAAGACCTGTTATTATTGGAGCATAAATAAAACTGAGACCATATACGAACATCTGTGCCAGAGTATAAAATGTTATCACTGTTCCATCTTCTGCCAATCCCTGGATCTGTTCTGATGCAGCATAGTAGACCACACCTACAAACAGATACAGTATGATCATGATTCCGATACTTGCTACAATAGCTACTTTGGAACTTCGTCCTTTGAAGAAACGGATCAAGTTCAGTCTCAGATAATTAATGAACACTAGTTTTGTTTCCTCTCATTCTTCTTTAAATGCATAAAAAGATTATATCTTTATAAGAACAAAAACAAGTCGCCATCGGGCGACTTGCTTTCATTCTTCATATGATCTATCAATGAATATCTCTCTTCTGGTTAAGATAACCTGATCCGAATATAGACACCGCTATAAAGCATACACAGACTATGACTGCTCTTAAGATCAGTTTGCTGCTCATACCAGGCTGCAGCATCGATGCGATTCCTGTGATGGTATAATTCGACAAACTGAAACCGGAAGGCACAGTGAAATCGAGCTTCATTCCAATGAAAGCAACCAGGAGATCCAGGAAGTAGAATACCAGGTCGAGAATTCCCATTCCGAAGATAAGAGATGCTACCATTCCCAAAGCGGTACTCTTGGTAAAGCATGTGATGAGCGCGATGAGCATTGAGAATGCGAACATCGTAAGAAGTCTCAGAGCCAACATTCCAAAGAAATCGAGATTAAAATCGAAGTGGATCGATTTTCCCATGAGTGCTATACAAAGGAAAGCGGTAATAAATGAGAATATCAGGAAGAGAATATTATAAACAAGGACCGTGGCAACTTTTGAAAGGAAAGGTATCCAGCGGTTTGGATTTATCTTTATCATGTTCTTTCTGAATCCGCCTCTGATGTCATTAGCGAAAAGGAAAGCTGCGAAAAGACCCACAAGGATCAATAGCGTAGATGCTGATGTGATAACCGAGAAGAAATCACATACTGAGCTTTCATACATCATTCCGCCCGAGAAGAATCCAGGTCTTTCAGTCTCTTCAGGCTCTGCTTCAACTTCTTCCTCCTGAGCAGCATTAAAACCTGCCGAGAAACCTTCTGATAAGGAATTTACATATGTCTCGCCAAAGGAGCCTTCCTCGTCAACATAAACATCACCGGAGATCGAACTTGCTGCCGTAGGATCCTCTACCATCAACGCATTAAGGTTGATCCTTATGTAGATAACACCTACAAGTAATGAAGAAAGAAGGAAGATGATCGGAAGTATATACGTAACCTTCATCTTCTTCATCAAGTAAAGGTCACTTCTGAAAAAATCGATCATGAATTCTCACCTCCCTTTTTATCTTCTGTGTCTGTTCCTGCTGTCTTAAGGAAGTATTCCTCAAGGTCAGAAGAATCAACTCCGATAGAATCCAAAAGGATTCCTGCCTTAGCAATTTCCATATTAAGAGTTGCGATATCAGAGATGCGGTCATATACATAGATCGTCTCGATATCAACTACGCTATAGTCATTAAATCCCTGAGCATCAAGAACTGTAACAACACCTGATGTGTCTTTTGTCTTGATCTTGATCTTGTCACGGCACTTGCTCAAAAGTTCTTCTCTTGTGATCTGCTCGATGAGCTTACCGTTACTGATGATGCCGTAATCTGTTGCGATCTTGGAAAGTTCCTCCAAAATGTGGCTGGAGATAAGGATGGTTACACCCTTTTTCTTATTGAGTTCGAGGAGCATCTCACGGACTTCAACGATACCCTGAGGATCAAGACCGTTGATAGGCTCATCCAAAAGAAGGAAATCAGGATCTCCGACGAGAGCCAGAGCGATTCCGAGTCTCTGTTTCATACCGAGGGAGAACTTACCGGCCTTCTTCTTGCCTACATCACCAAGACCTACCAGTTCCAATTTCTCCTGGATATACTTAGGATCATTGATTCCGTATGCGAATGCCTTGATCTTAAGGTTGTCTGTAGCGGAAAGGCTAGGATATAAAGCAGGTGCTTCGATAAGAGCACCGATCCTTTTATATGCTTCTGAGAGGTCTGCTCCCAAACCATCATATTTGAAAGTTCCTTCATTAGGACGGATCATGCCCGAAAGCATCTTCATGATGGTTGTCTTACCTGCACCGTTCATACCGATAAGACCGTAGATCGAACCTCTTTCAATAGAAATATCAACGTGGTCAACTGCGACCTTGGATCCGAATTTCTTTGTAAGACCTGTAGTTTTCAGTATCGTATCACTCATTTTATGTCTCCTCTCTGGATTTTACATCGACATTATTACATCAGATATAAAAGTTTTCGCTAACAAAAGTTTAAGAAATGTTAAAGTTCGTCTGTAAACGCAAAAAGGACGCCCGACAGGCGTCCCTTGGATTATTAAATCAATCACTGCTTAGCAAGTCTGAATCCGATACCCCAAACTGTATCGATATATTCGTCATCAGTGATCTTCTTGATCTTAGTCCTGATATTTGAGATATGAACATTGATCGTCTTGTCTTCACCGATATAATACTCATCCCATGCATACTCGAAAATATCCTGCTTCGAGAATACCTTTGTAGGATGGAGCATGAAAAGCTCCAGGATCTTGTATTCCTGTCTTGTGAGCTGAATCTCCTGGCCCTTTACGAAAACCTCGAATGTGGACTTGTTGAGTTCCATATCCTTAAAGGTAAGCTTGTCATCGCCGCCTGCTGTAGCTGCAGAAGCACCTTCAGTCAGATGACGGAGCTGAACCTCTACTCTCGCGATAAGTTCCTTGACGTCGAAAGGCTTAACGAGATAATCGTCTGCACCTGTGGAAAGAAGATTGACTCTTGAATCAAGTTCGCTCTTTGCAGATGTGATGATGATCGGAATCTTGGATGTCTCGCGGATCTTTGCCGTGAGTTCCTCACCTGTCATTCCCGGCATCATAAGGTCAAGGATAGCCAGATCAAACTGGTTTGCCTTGAAATTCAAAAGTCCCTCTGTTCCGGAAAAAGACTGTGTGCACTCGAAGCCGTTCTTGGTAAGTGCTTCACACACCATGTTGTTGATATTAGCGTCGTCTTCTACGATAAGTATCTTTGCTTTGCCCATATTCATTCTCCCTGTTTCATATACTTCAAGGCTTCTTAAAATCAAGCCCTATAGAATATTTAATACCAAGATCACTCATTTTTGCAAGTAAAAGTTGAGGGTCAAAATCACCCGGAGTGAAAACACCGGGGATATTCCAGCCTTCGGTCCTTATGAGTGAAGCACCTGCCAGAAGTGTAATGGCAGAAAAATACGAAGATGTGTTAACACCGTACTTGGAAGGCTCGTCAGAGTCCTTGCACTTGAAGTACATGAAGACATCCTTGTCTTCGCCGTCCTTTTTGCCGCTTAAAACAACGCCCTTGATCCTCTCACAAACGGATTTGCCCATGGCAACATCAGTAGGAAGGACCTTTGAAAGGAAATCCAGAGGAGCGATGTCAACGCCCTTGATATTGACCGGAGTTGTTCCGAGCATACCGACATCCTTGAGGGTTGAAGCAACGTTTACCGTGTTCTGCTCAAGATCCGCAAAATACCTTACGTTCTTGATCTCAGGTAAACCTCTCTGATAAGTCTCTATTATCGGGCTCGAAAACATGTATATCTTGGTCGGCTCTTCGTCATCAAAGGCAAACTCGGATTCAACACTCAATGAAGGAGCAGCGACCAGCTCGCCATCCTTAAGATATTTGGCAGGTTCCGAAAGTCTCGTAAGATCTTCCATTGAAGGAATGCTTATTGAAGGATCGGAATTTTTGCTGATATCGATTATGTCGATGGAGGATATGCTGTCCAAAGTCTTATCTGCAACAGCAAGTTTTGCAAGACAGATGAAAGCTGCCATATTAAAGGAACAGCCTGTCACGCCTGTGATATTACCTGATGAGAAACTTTGAGCCATCTCAAACTGCTCTTCAACGAGACATGTCCTTCCCGTCTCGTCGGCATAATACTTTGTATCAATATATGATGAACCGATCTTGACGGCTATACTCATTATCTGTTTATTGAGCCAAGCCGGTGCAAGATTGATGATAAGATTCGGTCCGAAGATCCTCATCATCAAAAGCGCTTTTTCTTCGTTGGTGACATCAACACCTGCAGTAACGATCCTGACAGGAGCGTCTTTATACTGGCGCTTTAATTCATCACACTCTTCTTTGTTTTTTGAAGCGATGCAGATCTCGTCTGCCATTCCGCCTTTGCGGCAGAGTATCGGAACGATGACACGTGTCACATCCGACATGCCTATAATCAACACTTTATTCATACAATCACCTTACAACAATCAACTTATTCCATTGTACTTATTTGCCCGTATCTTTTCAAATCATTTTGGACGATTTTGAGGACTTTTTTTCTGTTTTCAGGCAAGAAAAATGGGACACCTCAAAAAAGAGGTATCCCAATGTTTTCGAAGATAAAAAATTAATGCTTTTTCCTTGATTTATTTATCTTTTTCTGCTGTGTCTTTGATACGGTTACGCCTTCGTTCGAGATGTCCTTTTTGAGGCCTGTGAGTTCAGGTTCCTTGTCGAATGGAAGGATGGCATTGAGGACGATACCGATGAATGCACCGATAGCAAGACCGGTAAGAGGGATGTCGACTGATCCGATGGAGATCGTTACGCATCCGGATGCATCGTAGTACTTGATACCAACGGAGAGTCCGAGGATCATGGCTGCGATGATAACGTTTCTGACCTTGGAGAAATCGATATGACTCTCAACTACATTTCTTACACCGACTGCAGAGATCATTCCGTAAAGAACGAGAGAGATGCCGCCCATGACAGGTGTCGGGATGGCGCTGATGCAAGCTGCGAGCTTAGGTGAGAAAGAAAATACGACAGCAAAGATCGCTGCAAGTCTGATGACTCTAGGATCGTAAACTTTTGTAAGAGAGAGAACGCCTGTGTTCTCGCCGTATGTTGTGTTAGCAGGTGCACCGAAAAGGGATGCAACGATAGTAGCAAGACCGTCACCTGTAAGTGTTCTGTGAAGACCCGGATCCTTGACGTAATTCTCACCAACTGTGGAAGAGATGGCGGAGATGTCACCGATGTGTTCAACGATGGTAGCAAGAGCAATAGGAACGATAGTGATGATAGCTGATACTACCAAAGCTCCGTCTGCTTTGCCGATAAGTGAGAATACCGTGTCGCTGCCCTGGAAAGGAAGACCGACCCATGCGGCATTCTTGATGGCGTCAACACTAGCTACGGAAAAGAGCTGAAGTTTGGTGCTTCCGGCTATGCAATAGAAGACCTTAGGCTCTTCAAGTGTGCCGAGGTTTACCCTCTCGCCAAATGCGAGGGTGCATATTATGGCAACCGCGCAGGCACCAAGTACGCCGAGGATGATAGGAACGATCTTGACCATTCCCTTGCCGCACACGTTACACAGGACGATTATCGCTATGGCTATTATCGCAATCGGCCAGTTAGCCGAGCAACTGGATACAGCCGTTCCTGCAAGAGTAAGACCGATCGCGATGATGATAGGACCGGTTACGATAGGAGGGAAAAATCTGATGACTCTTTCTGTTCCGAATGCCTTGATCAATCCGGCAAGGATCAGATACAAGAGACCCGCACAGGCAACGCCCAGACATGCGTATGGTAAAAGCTCTTTTTCACCATGTGGAGCAATGGCTCCGTAGCCTGCAAGAAACGCAAAAGAAGAACCTAAAAATGCAGGAACTTTTCTTTTGGTGATCAAGTGGAAAAGTAATGTGCCGAGACCAGCAAAGAGCAAGGTCGCCGATACGCTGAGTCCCGTGATTGCAGGGACCAGAACAGTCGCACCGAACATGGCAAACATGTGTTGGGCTCCAAGTACAGTCATCTTGGGAGCGCCGAGTTTACGTGCATCATAGATGCCGTTTTCTTGTGTGCTCATAAATAACGTCCTCCCGATATTTTTGACGCACAAAACGCAACAATTATTGTGCGCCTCTATAATCGATATTAGCACAACAATCGTTAATTACCATCCCTAAAAAATAGTGGATTTAATAAGACATTATTTCCCTTCGGAAGCCCTCAAAGCTTCGTCGTAACTTTCAAGGAAATCCTCGCCTTTTTGAACCTCTGTAAGAGACAATCCTTTATAGTCCAGCTGCCTCATACATTCGTATATCGCAATGGCTGCCGCGTTGGAAAGATTAAGGCTTCTGCAGTCACCGTGCATCGGAATCCTGAAACAGTTTTCGAGATTATCACGAAGGATGTCATAAGGAATTCCCGTGCTCTCTTTTCCGAAAATGAGATAGATATCTTCGTCGTTTGGAACGCCTGCAAAATCGATGGAGGAATGCGGCTTTTTTCCGTACCTTGTCATGAAGAAAAATGCGCCTTTGTTCTTTGAAGCGAACTCATCAAAACTCTCATAATAATCGTAGTCCGCCCACGTAATGTGATTGGTGGTGGCGCGCTTAAATTTCTTGTTGTTTATATCAAAACCCAGAGGACCTATGAGATGCAGCCTGCAATCGGCTGCAACACAGGTCCTCATAATGTTTCCGGTATTCTGCGGGATCTCAGGTTCGAAAAGAACTACGTTGACTCTTCCCGCCATCAGACTGCGCCTCCGGCAGCAGTTACTGCAACTGCTGCATGAAGTGATGCGTGCTCATCGCCTGATGCAGCTTCCGCAATGTTAAGGAGATGGTCACCGAGACGTTCGAAATCGGTAAGCATCTCGGAATAGATGACGCATGCTTCTCCTGAGCACTCGCCTGTTGTCATACGAGTGATCTGGTTCTTTCTGAACATAGCCGTCATATCGTCGATCTTCTGCTCAGCTTTTGCCACGCGAACGTGAATGGATGAAGTATCCTTGCCGTAAAGAAGGAATGTCGTATCACCCAATACCTGGATCATCTGCTGAACTTCGAAGCAAGCCTTGTCGGAGAGCTTATATCCTTTATCCTGCAGGAGGTTAGCGTAGCCTGCGATGTTTGTTGCATGGTCACCCATTCTCTCGACATTACCGGTGATCTTGAAAAGATTACTCAAGGTAACGGCATCTTCTTCTGACGTAACCTTAGCCAAACTGTGAGAGATGTAATATGAGATCTCTTTATTGAGGAAGTCTATATATTCCTCAGCCGAATCGATCTCAACCTGGACGGATTCGCTGTTATTAAGTACCGCGTTAAGGCTTCTTGTAACGTTCTTGCTTGCCATGTCATACATACGTGCAACTTCGTTACGTACGGAAGCGATAAGTACTGCACTTGTCGTATCGGATCTGAGCATTGCCTGTGAGAGGAACTTAAGCTCGTGGATACCCTCTGTTTCAGATTTCTTCTCAGGTATAACGAACTGAACGAACTTAACGATAAGTGTTCCGAACGGAATAAGAGCAGCTGCAGTAACGACAGCAAAGAGCAAGTGCGTGTTAGCTATCTGTCTCATAGGTGAAGAAGAAAGTTTCCTCATCCAATCGGTGATCGGAAGTGTGAGCGTAAGTATCGTCATCAAGATCATACCTACAAGGTTGAACATCAGGTGCATCAAAGCCGTACGAAGAGCATTTCTGTTCGAACCTACAGCGGAAAGGATCGCGGTAACACAGGTACCGACGTGCATGCCGTAGAGGATGAATACTGCCTGATCAAGTCCGATAACGCCTGAAGCAGCCAATGTCTGCAATACTGCTACACCGGCAGCGGAACTCTGGATCATTGCTACGAAGATAATACCTACGAGGATACCGAGCAAAGGATTGTTCATTCCAGTAAGAAAAGATCTGAATGATTCGTTATCCTTAACAGGTTCCATGGCACCGCTCATGATGGAGGTACTTATAAAGATAAAGCCGAGACCGGTTACGATCTGACCGATCGCCGCGTATTTTTTCTTGTGTGTGAAAAGAAGGATCAAGACACCGATGATCGCGATGATCGGTGCAACTGCGCTGAACTTAAAAGCAACGAGCTGTGATGTGATATTGGTACCGATGTTGGCACCCATGATTACCCACAATGCCTGAGTCAGATTAAGAAGGCTCGCATTAACGAAGCCGACGACCATTACCGTGGTGGTCGATGAGGACTGGACAAGTGCGGCGATCGCCATACCTACCAAAAGTCCGAAGAATCTGTTTGATGTCAGTTTCTCGAGTATTGACTGAAGCTTACTACCTGCTGCGGCCTCGAGTCCTCCGCTGAGCATTTTCATGCTGTACAAAAAGATCGCAAGTCCGCCTACCATTGTTATGAGGCACATTAAGATATCCATACTAATTCTAATCCTCCGTCTATTCATATTTTAGTGAGCGCAAATTAATAAGTCAAAAGTTTTTACGGGCAAAAGAAAGATATATTCACCGTTTTCTATATGTTGGTTTTTGCCTTTCGAAAATATTTGACGATTTGGCTGTCTTTTCAAACACTCAACGCATACTAAGAACATTTCTAAAACATCTGCAGCAACCCCTTTTAGTACTCATGAAGTTTTTAAGTTAATATAGATGTGTTTCTATATGTGCAGTATGTTTTCTTTTACATTTTTCCGGCGGAAAATTTACATTTAATCTCCGGCGACGGCAAATGATATAATTATCGGGTAATAAAATGTATAAGAAGGTACCCGTGATGCACCACAATTTTCTTTTCGATCTGGATCAGACACTTCTGGACTTTCATGCTTCCGAACGCAGGGCATTGGAGATAGTCATTAAGGCTAACGGACTTTGTTTTCGAGAAGAAGACTACGCGCATTTCAAGGCGTACAACAAATCGCTCTGGCTGGAACTCGAGAAGGGAACTATCTCCAGGACGGAACTTTTTACACTAAGGTTCACGGACCTGATAAAAAGGTGCGGCGGTGATGTAACGAAGATCGATCCGCTGAAGATCAACAATGAATTTATCAACACCATGGCAGTTAACGGAGTCCTGATGGACGGGGCGATGGATCTTGTTAAGAGGATCAAGAACAACATTGAGGATTCAAGGATCTACATTATCTCCAACGGCGCGACAGTGAACGCTCTGGGAAGGATCAATTCCACAAGGCTCAATGTCTATATCTCGGAACTTTTCATAAGTGAATCCATGGGAGTTTCGAAGCCTTCTCCGGAATTCTTTGATATTGTGCTCAGAAAGATCGGCGAGCCGAAGGAATCCTGCATCGTCATAGGAGATTCCCTGACGTCGGATATGTTGGGCGCAAAAAACGCCTCTTTAACCTCCGTGTGGTTCATGCCCGAGGGAGATATAGAAGGCGCCGTAAGTGCTTATAATATTGATTATTGTGCTTCGAGCTTTGACGAGCTTTATGACATACTCAAAAGGTGGTCAACTGCTTCAAGATAACCGTTGAATCCTTTGCCCGTGATCGTCTTGCAGGCGAAGTAGGAGATATAGGATATCTGTCTGAAAGGTTCTCTTTCCGATACTTCAGAGATATGGACTTCAACAGTCGGGATATTTACCGCTTTAAGCGCATCAAGGATCGCAACTGAAGTATGTGTATATCCGCCCGGATTAAAGACGATACCGTCCATCTTGTCAAAATATGCCTGCTGGATCATATCTATGAGAGCGCCTTCGGAATTACTCTGGTAGAAGCTTACTTCCACGCCCTTTTCATCGCAGTGATCCTTTATGAGCCTTTTAAGATCTTCGTATGTCTTATCGCCGTAGATCTGAGGCTCTCTGATGCCAAGCATGTTTAAGTTCGGTCCGTTAAGTACAAGTATCTTCATGACATTAATCCCTCTATAAGTTTTGTTTCC
>CADCQX010000277.1 GCA_902803695.1 Oscillospiraceae bacterium | reverse complement strand
AGGTGCAAGGGGTTTTTCGTGTCTCAATAAGCGAAAGACAATGCCAAAAATAGTAGCGTCATTATTTTCAGGCTGTGGTGGACTCGATTTAGGGTTCACTGGCGGCTTTGCATTTCAAGGTAGGGAATATGAGAGACTGAATACACATATAGTGTTTGCGAACGATTTCGATCAGGATGCAGCTAATTGTTATAACGCCAACACTTTATTGACAGCAGATGGTGCAGACTGCCTTCTTCAGGACATAAGGACGGTAGAAGCAGAAAATATTCCTGATTTTCAAATTCTGCTTGCAGGTTTCCCTTGTCAGCCATTCTCTAATGCAGGAAATCGTAAGGGAATTAATGACGACAATGGTAGAGGAACTCTGTTTGAGGAGTGTGAGCGCATTATTAAAGCTAAGATAAACACTGGCCATCGCCCACAAGCGTTTGTGTTTGAAAATGTGAGAGGAATCTTATCTTCAAAGATGCCTGATGGCATAACAACTGTTCCGCAGGAAATATCAAATAGGATGCACAATATGGGCTATAATATGAGCATGCAATTGGTGTGTGCTAGCGATTATGGCGTACCTCAGCAAAGATATAGGGTTCTGATAATTGGGATTGATGCAGAACTAGGTATCGGTAACTTTGATTTCAACTCCTTACAGGATATTGTTCATGAGTATCACATTCCATCGAAGAGTTTTGGTAGGGATGAAGAACTTCTGTTAGGTAGTATACTTCAAGGTGTCCATGAGGTTCAAGATGATGTTGTTTGGGATTATAGTGAAACGACCCAAAGGTCAGTAGACTTAATAGGTGGATGCAGACACGGAATGGAAGCCTTCGATTTCTTTGTCCCAGGTTTCCATAAGGAAGACTTACCAGAAGTAGTCTTTGAAGGACGTTCTTGGAAAGACATTCCATACGAACTCCTTTCACCTAGATTTAAGAAGATTGCAGATGACCCAAAGAAATATCATGCGCCTAAGTTCTTCAGGCGTTTCGCCTTTGGTGAAATCAATGGAACTATAACAGCATCAGCTCAACCTGAGAATTGTGGTATTACTCATCCTGTGGAGAATCGCAGATATTCGGTCAGAGAGTGTGCTCGAATTCAGTCTTTCCCAGATGAATATCATTTTGGGAACATTCCCCTCCAATCTCAATATAAGGTGATAGGCAACGCTGTACCACCAGTATTGGGTTGGGTTATAGCAAAAGCATTGTTAAATTTTTTACCAAATGAATAACTATGGGCTACTTACCTAAACAATTGCTTCATAAGGCATATCTGACCCTTTCAACATTAACAGAAGATCACAAACAGGGACAGACTCAGCTTACAAGTGCATTAAGACATTTGCTTGCTTTTGATATGTATTATAAGGAGCAAGAAGATGATTGTGATTTGGATTATCCAAAGAACAGGGATTCGTTTACTGAAAACGTTAAAAAGATCGTAACTGTCACTGGATGCTATTATACGACCAACTTTTATACAAACATAAAGGAATTGGAAGATTGTGGAGTTGGTAGCAATTTCTATTCTGCAGGTGTAGTGAATAATTCCAAACAAAACACATCATATACCTACGATTATCCAACAAGAGGTCAATTCCCATTATTTAAAGTAAGGAATAATACTCTCATCAGGGAAATTTCATATTATAAGAACATAAAAGGGTATCTTAAAACACAAGACTTAAAATGTGCCTTTGTTGTTTGGGTACTACGAAATCAATGGATTAACGCTCTAGACGCAACATCCATAAAACGTCAATTACTTTCTCTTTTTACTAGAGAGTTGGTAGAATCTATGATGCCAAAGGAAGAGAAGCTAAATGAATTTGTTATGGGCTTTAATATGGATAGTAACAAGGTAAAATTGACGGTTAGTGAATTGTTGGACTTGTTCACTGAAAAAGGGATGAAATCTGATAATAGTGTCAATCCGAAGTATCGTCCATATATTACAGCCATCAAATCGAAACCCTTTTTGCTTCTTGCTGGTATCAGCGGTACAGGAAAATCGCGCATAGTTCGTGAGTTGGCTCGTGCTTGTTGGGATGAAGACTCTAAAGAATCTAAGGCACAGAAGCCAAGGAACTTTGAAATGGTGCAAGTGAAGCCGAACTGGCATGATTCGAGTGAACTGATTGGCTATGTGAGTCGTGTAAGTGGAGAGCCTGTTTATGTGACTGGAGACTTCCTGAAGTTCGTGGCTCGTGCATGGGAAGAGCAGAATGTTCCATACTTCCTATGTTTAGACGAAATGAACCTAGCTCCCGTTGAGCAATACTTTGCGGAATATTTAAGCGTGGTTGAAAGTAGAAAAGCGGACGAAAAAGGGAATATAACGACAGACCCAATATTAAAGAAAAGCAAAGAGGATTGGTATCGTGTTTTGACTAGCGAACTGACAGAAGATGACGAGGTGCGTAACCGTTTCCTTGAAGATGGCATTTGTGTTCCGCAAAACCTCATTGTTGTTGGTACTGTCAACATGGATGAGACTACATTCTCATTCTCACGTAAAGTTCTTGACAGGGCGATGACCATTGAGATGAACGAGGTTGACTTGTATGGCGGTCTTGATTCTCGATATGAAAGAATTGGGAAACTCGGAACTGCAGAATTGACAGGTACGGCTATTGAAGGCGTGGATGTTTATGAGGAATATAAAGATGTTTGCGATACGGCAATTGACTATCTTCAGAATATTAATGAAAAGCTTGAAGGGACGCCTTTTAAAATCGCTTATCGAACGAGAAATGAAGTACTGCTTTATGTCGTGAATAATCTGCCATACAACTCGGATGAGGATGAAGATAACCTTAAACAAGAATATGTCATTGCCCGTGCGTTAGACGAGATAACAAATATGAAGGTTCTTTCACGTATCGAGGGGGATGAGTCTAAGGTGAGCATGGAGTTTCTTGATGATTTATACAATGCTATTAAGGATGGATTGGATAATATTTTTGATGGACCTTTTGGAATAAAAGAAACCGATGAAACATTTAAATCCGTCTCATTAGCTAAGTTGGATGAGATGAAGATACGCCTGTCTTCTGGTTATACGAGTTTCTGGAGTTAATTGCCTATGGAGCTGCTGACGATACAACATGAGGACTTCACAATGTATGTGGAGTGCTCGAAGTATGAAGCCATCTGGGGAAAGGCTGTAAGGAATGTGGGCGAAGATAATT
>CADCQX010000276.1 GCA_902803695.1 Oscillospiraceae bacterium | reverse complement strand
GCTCTAGGCTGGTATTCACTACTGAAGTTAAGATCGATATCAGGAGCTTTATCTCCGTAGAATCCGAGGAACGTCTCAAACGGGATATCCTGACCGTCACAGATCATCTCAACATCACAGTGAGGACAGTTCTTCTTAGGAAGATCAAATCCGGAACCGTATTCACCGGTGTTATTAAACTCAACAAAATTACACTTCGGACATCTGTGGTGAGGCGGCAATGGATTGACCTCCGATATACCACACATCGTAGCAACAAGAGACGATCCTACAGATCCTCTGGAACCTACGATATAACCGTCGTTATTCGACTGCTTAACAAGTCGGTATGCGATATAGTACATAATCGCATAACCGTTACCGATAATGGACTTAAGTTCTTTCTCAAGTCTCTCTTTAACGAATTCATTCAGCACGCCATTATGCCTGTACATTCTGTTTGCTTTTGTCCATGTAAGATCCTGAACATCTGAAGCTGCAGTAGCGATAATAGGCGGATAGGAACCATCCGGGAACGGCTTGATACCGTACTCGCACATATCTGCGAATTTACATGTATTCGTACAGACGACTTCAATAGCTTTTTCTTCTCCGAGATAAGAGAATTCCTCGAGCATCTCTTCAGTAGTCCTGAAGTAAAGATCAGGCTGCTCTGTTGCATCCGTATATCCCATGGACATGAGAAGATACATACGGTATTTTCCGTCTTCCTTATTAAGGAAGTGAGCATCACAAGTTGCGCAGCACGGGTATCCGTAAGAATCAGCAAGTTCAACTATAAGCTTATTTATGTTAAGGACATCATTCTTATCCATCTTTGGTACAACATCTTCTCTGGTAAGAAACATATTGTTGGTCAAAGGTTGTATCTCAAAATAATCATAAAGCTTGATCATCTCACCAAACTTAGGATCAGACTTAAGGAAATCCAATGTACCCTGATAATCCTTATTGAGTTCACTGTATTTATTAAGGATCGCTCTGTAGATCTCGCCCTGCTCACACGCTCCTCCGATGATAAGTCCTGACGAGAAATACTTAAGTTGGCTTCTCGGTGTTCTCGGGCGGCGATAGAAATAGTGAACATTGGCTTCAGATACAAGTCTATAGAGATTATAAAGACCCATATTATTCCTGGTAAGGTAAATGATATGGAACGCCCTGTTCTCCTTGCTCTTTATCCTGCTTAACGGATAATGCCCGACCTTCTCATTGATCACATAAGGATCAACAGTTCCGGTCTCCTTTATGTACGCGATGATTTCCTGAGCTACTTCCTCACACTCAGTCTGAAGATCAGGATATTTCTTATAAAGTTCCTTGCCGCTATGAAGTCTTATATCATAAACACTTACAACAGGCTGAAGGAACTTGTGCCTGTAGTACAGATGTTCCTCGATATTAATGGCGTAACCTGCCTGGCGAAGGAATCCCATAGCCTTAAAGACGTCATTACCGCATAGGTAACCGTCTCCGATAAACTCAACTATCTCACCAGCTTTAAAGTATGAATCAACAGGTTCATTTCCCGGTCCCTGCCATACATCACCCGTAAAGAGCGTTCTGTATTCAGATACGAATTCGTATTCGATGGTATCAGGAATAACAGGATCATCAGTTCCCGTGTTACCGAGAGTCATAGACCCGATATCATCGCTATTGGTAATACTCGACCAGAACTTCTCGTCATAGTCTTCTTTTACATAACCTCTGGCTTGTTCCGGAGCATTGGAAAAGTCTTCGTATTCGCCCTCTGTCCACAAAGATCTGTCTATATCTTTCTCGGAAAAATCACGCGCTGCCTGAGGATCTTCTCCTTCCCTGTACGGCCTTGGAGAAACATATCCCTTGAGGTGATACTTACGAAGACATATCTCAGTCATCGTATCAGTACAGCAGTCATCTCCTGTAGTATTTACTGCAACAGAAACGATATAACCTATAGCAGATTTCTCAGGCTTTTCGAAAGGCAGGTTATAACAGATCGTAGGTCCGTCATCTACTACGTATCCCTCATCACCAAGGATAGCCTTGAACTTCTCCTCAGAATCACCTACCGTCAATTTCTTTGCAGTATTAAATACTTCAGGGAAAGCCTGAACAACACCGTGGTCTGTTACTGCACAAGCCTTATGACCGAATCGTGCAGCGGTCTTCATAAGATCAGCCGGAACGATCGTCGCATCCTGTGCGCTCATCTTGGTATGGGCATGAAGTTCAACACGCTTATATTCGCAGTTCTCCATACGCGGCTTCGGCTTTTCTCTCTCGAAAATACCCGATACCTTGATACCGAACTCTCCTCTGTTATCAGTAGGCTCGCCCTGGAATCCGGCATATCCGCCCTTCTCGAATTTCTTCTCGAAAGCGTCAGCTTCCTCAGGCTTAACGAACATTACGCAGCCTACACCACCGGTCTCATCAAAAACCTTAAAGTTGGCGATTACGCACTTACCGCTTTTGGCAAGTCTTAATCCGTCCTC
>CADCQX010000275.1 GCA_902803695.1 Oscillospiraceae bacterium | reverse complement strand
TATCATAATTACTTACCTCTATGAGCCGTAATTATCGTATAACTCTTCGCATTTACAGTAATCTCGCAACCATCGATTCTAACATACCAGTTTTTCCCTTGTCTTTCTATTAGCAAAGTATCTGTTCAAATAATATAATACTTTTGAGAATTCCATTCATTCTAATTTCGGTCAAATGGTAGATATGCTAGATCTTACATTACGATAAACGAAATGATACTAACATATTTTTCCATTGACAAAGCAAACGAAAGGAGCATGATTATGATTGTATATTCAGGAACAAGAACAGATTTTTTAGCAGCTGTCGAACAAGATTCAATAGCAGAAGAAATCGAGAAGAATATATATGAGAAGATGCACAGATCCACGGGACGAAGTGAATTCAGGTCTTGGGAAAATTCTTTGGAGTACATGTACAAAGTCCTTAATGACAAAGAAATACCTCAAGACTCAGGTATAGCTATTGAATACAATATTCCGCAGACTTCTAAACGCGTTGACTTTATCGTTTCCGGTTATAATGGTCAAGGTATTCCTCAAGCAATAATCATAGAACTGAAACAATGGGATAAAGTTGAAGTTGTCGATGGTCAGGATGCCGTAGTCGATACTTATACCGGAAGTGCAGTGAGACGAGTCCCGCATCCTTCATACCAAGCATGGTCCTATGCCGCTTTGATCAATGACTACAACCAAAATGTACAGCAAATGAGCGTAATGCTCCACCCTTGTGCATACCTGCACAACTATCGAAAAAGCATACCCGAAAAACTAGAACAGAAACAGTATAAGGAGTACGTTGACGATGCTCCTGTTTTCGCTCGAGGAGAAGTTTCCAAATTGAGAGAGTTCATTAAAAAATCGGTATGCAAAGGCGACAACGGTGATCTGATATACCAGATCGACAATGGCAAGATCCGTCCTTCAAAAAGTCTTCAAGACTCGATCAAGAGTATGGTTGAAGGCAATCAGGAATTCATAATGATCGACGAGCAAAAGGTCGTATATGAAGAGATACTGATGACTGCAAAGAAATGTATGGCAGATTTAAAGAAGAGAACTGTAATAGTAAGAGGCGGACCCGGCACAGGCAAAACAGTTGTTGCTATTAATCTTTTATCCAAACTCACTAATGAAGGGATGTTCGTCCAATACACTTCCAAAAACAGCGCACCTCGAAATGTCTACGCAAAAAAACTTACAGGACACAGAAAATCTAGCATTAATAACATGTTCAAAGGATCTGGCTCTTACATAGAGGCATCTCCTAATATCGTTGATGCCATTATTTGCGACGAAGGACATAGATTAACTGCCAAGACACAACTTGGTCCAAAGATAGCAGGAGAAAATCAAATCAAGGAAATTATCAACGCATCCTTGTGCAGTGTATTCTTTATAGACGAACGACAAAGAGTAACATTAAGTGATATTGGAAGCATCGAAGAGATAAAAAAATGGGCAGATCAACTGGGGTCTGAAGTCTCTGAAATGGAATTGTTATCACAGTTCAGATGCAATGGTTCTGACGGATATCTCGCATGGGTCGATGATGTACTCGAGATAAGAGAAACAGCGAATCCTGATCTGGATGATATCGATTTTGATATTCAGATCGTTGATTCACCAAATGATATGAGAAACCTCATCATAGAAAAGAACAAAAAGAGTAACAAATCCCGAATTCTTGCCGGATACTGTTGGAACTGGATCAAGCAAGGAGAGAATGATACAAATTACCATGACATCAAGATCGGTGATTTTGAGATGAGTTGGAATCTCAAAAATACAACTACGTTTGCCATCGATGAGAATTCTGTGAACGAGGTCGGTTGCATCCATACATCGCAAGGTCTTGATTTCGATTATGTAGGCGTGATCATCGGTGATGATATGCGCTATGAGAATGGTCATGTAATCACAGATGCCTCCAAGCGCGCTTCAACTGATCAATCTCTTAAAGGCATAAAGAAACTTCAGAAAGAGGATCCCGAGAAAGCATATTCAGAAGCAGATCAGATTATCAAGAACACATACCGCACATTAATGACACGAGGAATGAAGGGCTGTTATATCTACTGCACTGACAAAAATCTTTCGGATTATCTCAAAGAAAGGTGTAGCAAATAGTATTCAACTTTCGCAGGGTGTGTTATCTGTCACTCAGTCTGATTTTGTTATCAGCCCTCAACCCAATCGAATAACAAAGCTCTTATATCCCGGGACCCTTGACTGACTGTAGTCGAGGGTTCCTTTATGGAGCGCGACGATCTTACGCGATACCGATAGGCCCAGGCCGCTGCCGTTGCCGGTCTTTCTGGAATCATCGCCTGTTCTGAATGGCTCGAAAAGCCCC
>CADCQX010000274.1 GCA_902803695.1 Oscillospiraceae bacterium | reverse complement strand
TCGTTTTCGAGAAGGACGAGAAGAGCTTAAGTTATCTTCGCGAACTTCTCATAAATGACGGACCTGAGTTCTCTTATACGTTCGAGTTTTGGAGCAGAGAAAACCCTTCCGTGAAATACAGGATCGGTGTGTGCATAAGGGGACTTCCGATCTGTAAACCGATTAAGTAATTACTCCTCGTCATGAGGCTCGTCGCCCGGCTGAACACCCCAGATATACTGTTCCAATTCCGACACGCCGTCTTCTTCCATGAGGGCTTTACTGAACTGCGTCTCATAAAGCTCGCGGTAAACGCCTTCCTTGGAAAGGAGCTCTTTGTGTGTGCCTCTCTCGGCGATCATTCCATCCTTTACGACCAGGATCTCATCGGCAGCAAGGATCGTCGAAAGCCTGTGAGCGATAAGGATGCTGGTCTTGCTCTTAATGATAGGATCGATGGCATCCTGGATCTTCTTCTCGGAGATTGAATCGAGAGCGGAAGTTGCCTCGTCAAAGATAAAGATCGTAGGATCCTTAAGTATGATCCTCGCGATGGATATGCGTTGTTTCTCACCACCTGAGAGTTTCAGACCTCTGTTACCAACCTCGGTATCGATACCCTTTTCCTGTTTCTCCACAAAGTCCCAGATGTTAGCTTTCTTCAAAGCTTCGATCATGTCCTCTTCTGTTGCATCAGGTTTGGCATAAAGAAGGTTGTCGCGTATTGTTCCGTTAAAAAGATACGTCTCCTGAGATACGACGCCAACCTGGTTCCTTAGGAATTCCAGACTTAACTTACGAACATCGATTCCGTCAAAAGTGACGCTTCCTGCATCAACATCATAAAGACGCGGAATGAGATTTACGATAGTACTCTTACCTGAACCGGAAGGACCTACGATAGCGATGCTCTTTCCTGCATTCAAAGTGAAGCTGATGTCCGTCAATATCTTCTTTGATTTCTCATAAGAGAATTCAACATGCTCGAATACAACATCTCCCGTTACCTTCTCAGGAGTTATTGCATCATCCGCATTTTTGATGTCCACAGGGATATCAAAGTAATCAAAGATACGCTTAAAGAGTGCCATCGACCTGATCCATTCAACCTGGATATTGAGAAGGCTGTTGACCGGCATATACATCCTTCCGAGGAGGGATACAAGCACCGTGATATCACCGATCGTAAGATCTGAGTCATACTTCATCATGAGAATTCCGCCAACAAGGTAGATGAGCATAGGACCCACGCTCGTAAATGTCGTAAGCACGACTCTGAACCAGCGGCCTGCCATACTTTCCTTGATGTTGAGCCCTATCATCTTACGGTTGGCATTCTCATATCTGTTGTACTCATATTTTTCTTTTCCGAAAAGTTTTACCAGCAACTGTCCGCTTACAGATAATGTCTCATTGAGGATGCCATTAACTTCGTCGTTAACCTCCTGGGATTCATTGGTAAGTTTCCATCTTTGCTTACCTGCTTTTCTGGTCGGCAGAGTAAAGATCGGCACGATAACGATACCGACCAAAGCAAGGATCCAGTTCTTCTGGAACATGGCGATCATGGCGATGATAAGCGTGATCGAGTTGGAAAGAATGCTGCTGAATGTGCTCGTAATGACAGCCTTAACACCGTCGATATCACTTGTCATTCTGGTGATGATATCACCCTGATTATTGGACGTGAAAAACTTCTGCGACATCTTCTGAAGATGTGCATACATCTGGTTACGCATATCAAAAGTAATGTGCTGCGCGATCCAGGTATTGATATATGTTTCCGCTACACCGATAAGGCTCGCAAGAAGCGTAACGATAAGTGACAGGACGATATAGTAGATGAGTGCTCTGAAGTCTTTTTTCAGAAGTCCGTCATCAAGGATCTTACCCGTAATGATCGACGGCAAAAGTGAGAAAAATGACGATACTATAATGCAGATAAGCACCAGGATCAACTGCTTTGAATAAGGCTTCAGATATGAGAAGACTCTCTTCAAAAGCGCAGGCGTAACCTTTGGCTGATTCTTCTTTTCTTCCTCTGTCAGGAACTGCCCTCCCATAGGGCCACCCATTCTTCCTCCCGGTGGCATAAGTACCTCCCCAAGCTATTATCTTCTACGCTACTTTTACCACATAAAAAAACAATTGCAAAGTTCAATAACGACAATAATCATATAAAAATATCGTCATGTTATAATGTCTCTATTGAATGGGAGGATATCATGGAAAAAGAAAAGATCGAAGCTTTTATCAGAAAACAAAGCGTTGCATTTATCTGCTCCGTTGACGGAGACGGTTACCCGAATGTTAAGGCAATGCTTAAACCAAGAAAGATCGACGGGTTGCGTCAGTTCTATTTCTCAACAAACACATCATCAATGAGGGTAAAACAATACCTGAATAATCCGAACGCCTGCATCTACTTCTACCACAAAGGTCTAATCAAGTACACGGGAGTCATGCTTAAAGGTAAGATGGAAGTCCTGACTGATCAGGAAACGAAAGACATGATCTGGCGCAAAGGCGATACCATGTTTTACAAGGGCGGCGTTACCGATCCCGATTACTGCGTTCTGAGGTTCAATGCCGAGAGTGGAAGATATTACTGCGACCTGAAGACAGAGAGTTTTACCATTGATCAATGATTACATCCTTAAACGACCTGTTCATGGTCTAAGATAGAAATATTGATCGAGAGGAGAAGGTTAGAATGGAATTTCCGGAGTTTATGTTCAGGGAGCAGAATAAGATCCCTGCTTCGCAACAGAATACACCTGATATCGAGGGATATTACTATACTGCCAATGACGGAAGCCAGATGGCTTTCTGGATCTACAAAGCTGACCGTGTCTCAAAAGAACACACGCATGATTATGATGAGTACATGTTATGTGTTGAAGGTGAGTATATTGTAACGATCAACGGAGAGGAGCATGTGCTTCATTCCGGTGATGAGTTGTTTATTCCAAAGGGAAGTCTTCAGGGCGGCAGAGTAAAGGCCGGTACCCGTTCGATCCATGCATTCGGAGGCAGGAGAGTAGAGTAACTCAGGCGTTGACCTTGTCCATAGCGTAGTAAGGATCCTTGAGTCTGTTGTCGATGTCGTCCTTCGGGAGAGGCCTGTCAAAGTAGTATCCCTGGATGACAGCTACGCCGAGCTTGTTCAGAGTATCGACCTGCTGTTTTTGCTCGACGCCTTCAGCTACGATGTTGGTATCGATCTCCCTGGCGATCTTGACGATGTAGGACAGGATCGACAGATCACGTTTCTTCGAATTGTCGACAAAACCCTTATCGATCTTAATAGTGTCGAAATAGATCTCACGGAGCAGGGTGAGGGAGGAGCTGGCGCTTCCGAAGTCGTCGATGGAAACCTTGTAGTCCAGTCTGTGAAGTTCGTCTACAAAGGCTCTCAGTGTATTTATCGAAAACTCGTCCGCAGTCTCAGTAACTTCTATTTCAATAAGTTCCTTAGGAATACCTGATTCCTTGACAACGGAGTCGATCTTTTGTGCGAGATCGGGATCTGCCAGATTACGTCTGGAGAAGTTTACGGAAATGACAGGTGCTTCAATACCTTCCTTGAGCCATCCCGCGATGTCTTCGCAAACGTGCTTAAGGATGGCGAGATCAAGACGGCGGATGGAGTCGTTTGCTTCCATGATAGGGATAAACGAGCCCGGTGATTGCAATGTGCCTTCATGCATCCATCGTGACAGGGCTTCCATGCCGCAAAGCTTGCCGGTTGTAATGTTGACCTTCGGCTGATAGAACGGTATGAATTCACCGTTCTTGAGACCGAATTTGATGTCGCTCTCGAGCTTTTTACGCTCTGCGAGACTGTCGAGGATCTCTTTGGTAAGCCATACGATCTCGTCGTTGTCCTTTGACTTGGCAATTATGAGTGCCTGTGCGGCAAATACGAGAATGTCCTCGCCGTCGAGGTCGGATCTGTCGATGTCATATACACCGATACGAGAGGACAGTGTGACCTTGTTTTCGATTCCCGTGTCACTGTCGGCAAACGGGACTTCAACTTCAGTCAGTATGTTCAGGAATTCGTCGAGTTTGCTGTTCTTGACGATAGCTACAAACTGGTTTCCGAACTGTCTTCCGACGATCTCGTCCTTCTCTATCTTGCTTTGCATGATGTTACTGAAATTAGCTAGGATGCGGTTGCCGTTCTCTATGCCGTAGAAACGGTTGATGTCAGAGAATTTTCTGAGGTCGAAGAAGACTGCGGCATACTTTTTGATCTCTTCGCTGCCCTTCATCTTATTTAGCCACTCTATACAGCCGTGCTCATTTGCAAGGCCGGTCCTGACCTCTGTCTTGGTGGCTCTGACTATTTCTTTTTCTTTGTCTATGAAGCTCTCGAAAAACATCAGAAGAACGGAAAGACCCATCAGCATATTCATAAGGGAATTTCCGAAAAAGGCGAACTGGATTATCTCACCGACCACCGGCAGAACAAGGTAAGAGATAAGTATGAGTCGCTGGATGCGGGTTATCTTTTCTCCGTGGTTTATGATGACGGATACGACTATAACGGCACCTATTGTCGGGAATACGCCGGAAAGCCAGAAAAGAGGTCCGCGCTGATAAACGTTATTGCTGTCGAAGTAGTAATAGATTCCTGTAAATTGAGATACTATGACAAGGATCATGCCTGTGGCAATGACGCCACAAACGGCGATCAGGCGATTCCTGCACGGCATATCACGCTTGAAGTCGAATCTTCCGAAGAGTTTCAGGAATACCAACATCGCGTAGAAGAAGAGCATGAGTACGATGAGCATGTATACCGAGAAGTTGATGAAATGCATGATCATAACATCTGTGGAAGAAGTGCTTCCGTCGTATTTATAGAAAAGATACTCGCAAAGGAGCATGACTCCGCAGGTTAAGTTAAGGCATACGATAGCGGTCTTGCGCACCCTGAGAGGGTCTTTGCTCACAAGATACAAAGGCGTCAGGACGAAGCAGAGAGCTGCTTCGAATAACAAGAAAGCAAG
>CADCQX010000273.1 GCA_902803695.1 Oscillospiraceae bacterium | reverse complement strand
GGGAACACCAAAGGAAGTAAAAGATAAGATCGAGGAGATTGCAAAACGCAGCCAAATCGAACAATTTGTAGAGGACCAGCTCGAATATGCTGATTTTATTCAGCTTGGGAACTTCTTGTTTACTTCATATTCGATGAATTCAGATCTGCAACACATGACAGGTGAACTGACAAAGGCAAAAGGGGAAAAGGATCCAGGTCATAGAATCGATAAGATCATTAGCCAATATGAGTCGAAGTCAAATTGGGAACGTTATTTCTCTGAAAAGATACATATTGAAGAATTAAAAGAGAAATGGGAGAGGATGTACTCTTATCGAAATGCTGTGGCTCATGCAAAGCGTATGTCTGGACAGGCTTATGCGAGTGCTGTAGAGCTTATCAAAGAACTGAAGACGGCTTTCAATGATTGCCTGAAGAACGTTGATGCGGTGGAACTGAACAGAGAACAAACTGAAGCAATTCAGGAAGTAGCAAAAGAAACCATGGGGAAGAAAGAAAACTACTCTGAGTTGCGTGTTCCAATCTCGGGAGTATTTCTTAATTCCGAAACAAATGGAATCAGACTGGATCCCTATGTTGTTAGTTCAGGTGTGTCATACGAAATTATGAGCGACGGAACAGTGAGAACAAAACCAGAGATATTACAGAGTAGAATAATTCCTACAGTAACAATAGCAAATCTGACAGGGAATACGATCATACCAGAAACGGTCTTGCCTCAAGCACAAGTAACAGGAATAATGACAGAAGCGGGGAAATCGGTAAAGCTGGATGCAACTACATTTTCACCGCATGCACAGGTGTCAGTATTGGCAGATGCGGCAGGATCTGTAAAGGTTGATAGCTCCAAGGTGTTTCTTGCTAGCTCGTTGAAAGAGAAGAAATAATCAGATAACACACTGTCGGTAAATAGTTATTGTTTTCCGCTCCAGACTGCCTTTGATTGCGAGGTGACCATCATGACGAGCGAAGAAATGATGAAGACAATCGATGAATTCATCGAGAATCATTTCTATCGTTACGCACTGATGATTGATGGCCCCTGGGGATGTGGTAAAACATACTTTATAACGGAAGAACTGATACCACATATCAAGGACAGGAAGTACAAAGACCAAGAAGGAAAAGAAATCAAGAAGGATTTGAACTATCTGAGTCTCTATGGAGTAAAGAACACATCTGATATCTCGGAGATGCTTTGCACACAAGCAATAGAGGATAAGATTGAAAAGATCGGAAATGGGGAAACATTACAAAAGGCATTCAAGAAGGACAAAATAATTGATAAGACCAGCAAGTCTTTCCAATTCACTTCTCTGATAACCAATGCAGTAGTAAAAAAGCTTATCAAGGTTGCCGATGTTGGGGATGAAACGGAAATCAGGAAGCTGGCAAGTCTATTTCCCAACTTTGATAATAATGTTGTTATCCTCGATGATCTGGAAAGATGCTCTTGTGATATCAACGAGATCATGGGGTTCATCAACAACTTCGTTGAGCATTCTGATGCAAAAGTTATTCTTGTTGCAAACGAACAGGAAATCGGCAAATGGCAACTGGATCACAATCAGGAACTGCAGATGTTGGTGGCGCTTCAAGATAGGATAATAGTTGAAGCAGAAACTGCAGAGGATAAAGATAAGAAACTGATTCAGGGAGATAAGTACCAAGAGGATCAAAAACACTTTTCTCCTGAAAAGCTGGAATTGAGAAGGCAAGCCGTTTTCAACGAAAATGATAAATATCAACGGATTAAGGAAAAGGTTGTCGGGAAAACAATAAGGTATGAACCTGATCTCAAAGAAGTATTCCTGAATCTGATTGAAAACAATATCAAAAATCCTCAGCTAACAGAAGCACTCAAGCATGAGATTGACAAGCTAGTAGAATATGCTGTTAAGGATGAGCACAAGAATATTCGAACGTTCCAGTTCTTCCTGGAGAAGATAGACAGTATCTTTAACGTAATTGAGAACAAATACGCTGTCCTTCATCTCGTGATAATAGATTACTGTTATAGACTATCCATCCGCTTTAAATCCGGGAAGAAGCTTCCGAAGTGGGAGCCCGGGGAAGAATATGGTGATCAGGGATTTGGAGAATCTGAGTTTTCCTTTGACAGACAGCACGGTTTCAAGTTTATCGACGAATTGGTTCATGACAGTCATATTGATTCAGCATGCGTAAATGCAGTTCTGAGCAAATTTGAGAAAAAGGTAATTGAAGAGGGCAAACTGAATAATGATCCGTGCAAGCTTATAAAAGATTGGTATAAAAGCGAACATGAACAGGTTGAGCAGTGGATAAAAGAGATTATCGACAATCTAAGAAAAGATAGATATTCGCTTATACTATATCCGGAGATTATTCGCACATTTGCTGATCTACAATCGTACGGATTGTTTACAAAGGAAGCAAATGAGGCGTTTGATCTGATAGAAGAAAAACTACAGAACGCCGATTCAACCCAAATCCGACTGTTTTCTCCGGAAAGACATTCATTATTCAGTGGAGATGGAGCAACAATATACCGTGAGAAAATGAAGCTCTATACGGAGATCATAGCCAACCGCGAGAAAAAGAACAGAAAAGAAGAGTATCAGAGAATAGTTGCTGAAAAAGATAATGATTGGATACAAGATATACTGGACATAATCAAAGAAGAACGTGTTGTTGAAGGTTGGTCGTTCCTTTATTGGCTTGAGCCGAAAGACATACTTGCCAGATTGAAAGAATGTAATAACTATCAGTTGTGGAATTTTAGATTCTTGTTGAATAACATTTACAACAACCATGTGTATTATGAGCATTTTCCTGATGATTACGATCACCTGATTGAATTGAAGAAATTGATAAAGGAACTTGATACTTCAGGCTATAATGGGATCAAACAACAGGCCTTTAAGTGGATAGAAAGAGATCTGGAACGAACGTTAAGACGCTTTCAAAAATATGAACATGATCCGGATATCAATATCAAGGAAGAATGAAGAACACCATGACCGAAGAAGAATTAGCCAAAGCGCTGAGCAAGTTTCTCATCGAGCACCGAAATCAAAGATTGACCGATGTGGAGAAGGAAATGCTGAAGGCAGCTGTTGACCAAAGCCGAAACTGGCAGGAATTGCTGGCGGTGATGATAGTAGCGGGGATGAAAAATTGAAGAGTATAATCTACAAATATGATGTAATGGTTCCGCTTGTCTATAATCGATTCGAGAATAACGTTTCAGAACATGACACAGAACAAAGACTGGGGTTAAAAGAGACAGTATCTACAAGCTTTGATGTTATCTTTCGCAGTTACGACATTCCAGATGTACCCGATGGTTATGATTTCAAAGATAAAGTTATCATTACGTTGGTTGCAAACAGTGAATCAGCGGATGGTGTTGTGGCTCCCAGTATTTCATGTATGATCAATGGGCTGCTGTGCGAGAGCAAAACCGACGCAAATGTGCATGCAAAGATCCTTGTCGGCAGGATTTGCAAAGAACTCAGTCTTGTATTTTCAGAATTCAACTTCAATCGGCATATATCTCAGCCACGTGTAGAAGCGGATTGGAGCTTGGCTGAATGGAAGGAAGAGAGGTACAAACCGTATAGAGATGCCTTAACAAAAGGAAAACCAGGAGGGATTATCCTTGTTGAAAGCAATTTGGTTATTCAGACATCAGTGTATGCTGTACTGACCAACCTTGTCCCAGCTGAGCGGATTGCAATTGATCAGTGGCTATTGTCAAAAAACGATGATCTCGAATTCTTGATCAATGAATACTATTCAGCTTTGGGAACTGAAATGCCAAAGAGCAAGTTCTTTCATCTGTTTGCAATGATTGAATTCTGTGAAGTGAAGTATAAAGAACACAATAGTGCAAACAGACTTTACTCCGATGAATATGTGGAACAAATACTTGATGTACTGAGAAAGACCAAAGAAGTTGACGTGGATAAAGATGCTTTGGCTGAGATTAACAAAGCATTGCGTCAAAGGACAGATATCGGCAGAGCACAGAAATTGGTAAACATTCTGCATTGGATGGGCATTGATAAGTTTGTGAGATTTGGAGAAGAGGTGCTGATCGACAAGGATCTGACGTCAGAATTAATCGATATTCGAAATAAACTATTCCACGGTGGAAAAGAAAAACAAGATGATGATGGACGAAGATATAAAAATGCTGTGGAACAGTTGCTATACATTAACGAGCAGATTATTAGGTTTGTCAGAAGGCAAGATGCTGGGGATGAAGAGCAGAGCTTTACGCTGATGATTGAGGGGCAGAAAAAGAGTTCTTAATGATATAGTCCTTTTGGAGCGAGCTGTTGACCAAAG
>CADCQX010000272.1 GCA_902803695.1 Oscillospiraceae bacterium | reverse complement strand
TTTTCTTTTCTGTTGCACTTTCCTTAAAGTTACCTTCACCGGGCGTTACCCGGCACCCTTGTCCTGTGGAGCCCGGACTTTCCTCACTCACCTGCTTTCGCAAATCGGTGACCGCGATTGTCTGAGCCTACCTTTGAAAACACAACTATTATAATAATAAATAAGCGATTATTGCAATGTCCTCTCTTTGCCAGAATCAACAAAAATCACAACATCGCCAATCTTTCCCTCGAGCACATTTTTTAACCTCGGAAGGTAGATCCTCTCAGATGCATTATGACCGCAAAGAAGTGTGGCAATACCGAATTCGTTAAGAAGAACCATATGATGATGCTTCATCTCACCTGTTAATACGGTATCTACTCCCGCATCAACGATTGCTCTGATATTATCCTCATCAAAAGCTCCGCCCTGAATAAAGACCTTATGAACAGGCTTAACAGGATCACTTATGGTGATGATGCCGCTACTATTCAACGCATTTTTAACGATATCAGAAAACTGTTCAACATAAGAATCTGTCTCTAAGATAACGCCTATGGCAGCAGTATCAAGTTTATCAGCCTTAATACCCAGGGCCTCGGCTATTGCAATATTTCCGAACTCTTCAGTACAGTCCAACTGAGTGTGACATGCATATAATGCTATGTCGTGCTTGATCAGTTCAGACAGGATCTTTCCGCACGGATCATCATAACTGACACTCAGGATGCCGCCAAATATAATCGGATGATGAGCGATTATGAGATTACATCCGTTTTCGACGGCCATCTTTACTGAATCCATGGTACAGTCCAGAGTAAGAAGGATCTTTTTTAAAGAATCTTCCCTGTTACCTGTAAGAAGTCCGGGATTATCATAATCCATAGCGTTTTCGAGAGGAAAAAGGTCCTCGAGTACTTTGATTACATCATTGATCTTATAAGACATGTCTATCCTCCATAAGTTTACGAAGTTCCGAGTTACCTCGGCTTCTGACTTTATATATCTCATCAAGATGAGAATGAAATTCCTTTACTATCTTATCTTCCGACTTGATAAGGCATGGACCATAATACTTCTCAAGAGGCGTCAGATCATAGCTCGTACCAGTGAAACGGGCCACCATCATGTGATAGAAAAGATCCCTGTCGATAACTGCATCCTCACTGAAAATATTAAAACCGTTCTTACCAAGGAATACGCGGAGTTCATCAGATGTCTTTTGAGGCTGGAGCACGAAATCGATCTCTTCGAGGACTTCATGATCTGTTCTCATCATAACTTCAGTCATGACACTCATGATGGTGTTACCGCCCAGGCCGGCCATGACAATGGTATCGTCAGGTCTTAGATCAATACCCTTAAGGCCGTCTGTGCAAAACACCTCGAACTTACCCTTAAGACAATGATCCTCCAGACATTTCTCGGTCCTTTGTGCAGGCATCTTATGGATATCAGTACAGATACAGAAATCAGTTATGCCGTCTGTAAGACAAGTAAGGGCCAATAATCCGTGATCAGATCCGACATCGATGATCCTTCCTTTACGGGCTCTTTCCTTATCGATGGATCTGTAGACCATCTTGAGTCTGTCTGATAGAAAATCCTTCACAGGTTTTCCTCCTGCTTCTTGATGAACTCCAGACCCAGTTCGATCTTCTTAAGATCCTCATATAACTTCTCACGGACAGCAGGATCTGTTGTCTTATCGAGAAGCTTAAGGATATATGCTTTCTTCTGAAGAAGCATTTCTCTCCTGAGCTTATAAAGCCTTACGAGATATTCTCCTCTGAGTCTTGAGACACCCATATTTAACGGCATCTTCTCGGCATACTTTATGTAGACGATCTCGGCTTGTTCGTTGTTAAGGTTATAGTTGCTGAGTTCACCTACCAATATATCTTCACGAAGTCCGATACCTTTGACAAAATGAGTCAGGAAGAATTCAACTATCTTCTTCATGTTCTCACCGTAGAAATCACCCGGCCTTATAATGTCAGGGGTGCTGATATATTGAGGATCGGTAAGGTTGCCTTTAAGAAGGATAGCGTAGCAGAAAACTTCCATTTCAAGTTCTGTAACAAAGTCTTCAGCTATACCGTTCTTCTGACTTTTCTCCGAGGATACGATCTTACGTCTCTCTATCTCCTCGTTATGATCCCTCTCTATGGACCTAAGAGACATAGACTCCTCTGTCTTACCTTCTTTGTCAGATACCTCTTTCATACGATTGACCAATATCTCGGCAGGCGCCTTGATATATAAAGCGGCATTGGTAGCAAATCTATACTGCTTAACATCATCGCCGATCCAGGATCCGTACTCGATAATGAAATCCTCATACTTTGGAACATCCAGTTCATCATCATAGAAACTGTTGTTATAAGCTCTGTCAAAAAGATATGTATCCACATCTTTTGCGGCCTTAACTACCTTTCTAAACTCATCAGCACCGTTTGCCTTTATGAATTCATCAGGATCCTTACCCTCAGGAACACAGGCAATCTTGATCCTGATCTTGATACCGGAATGTTTCTTAAGGTAATCCAGGAGCATCTTGATAGCTCTAAGAGCCGCAGCCTGCCCTGCATTATCCGCATCGAAAAAGAATACGACTTCTTCAGCATACTTTGACGCGAGCTTTAACTGAGAATCTGTAAATGCAGTACCGAGTGCCGCAACGGAATTAGTTATACCTGCCTGATGCATAGCAATGGCATCCATGTAGCCCTCAACTATAATGAGCTGCTTCTCTCTGCTCTTTTTCGCGAAATTAAAGGCATAAAGGTGTTCCTGCTTCTTATATACAAGTGAATCAGGAGAATTGATATACTTCGGCATATCATCACCCATGGCTCTTCCACCAAAAGCAACTATCTTGCCGAAAGCGTCAAAGATCGGAAACATCAGCCTGTTTCTGAAAAGATCCAAAAGCTTTCCGGTCTTCTTGCTGACCGTAAAAAGTCCTGAGTTACTCATCTCTTCATCGGTGTAACCCTTTGAACTTAAGTGCTTATAAAGTGCATCCCATTTATCAGGGGAATAACCGATACCGAAGTTTCGAAGCGTAGCCGTGCTGAGATTGCGCTTCTTGGCGTATTTCTGAGCCTCAGCGCCCTCCGGTCCCGTAAAAGTAAGATAATAGAACCTTGCCGCTTCAGTCAAAAGAGAATAGACACGATCCCTCTCCTGCCTGTTATTTCCTTCGTTACCGCCAGTCTCGGGAACTTCAACGCCATACTCTTTACCGAGGAATTTAACGGCATCAACAAATGATAAACGCTCTATCTCCATGATAAAGCCGATGCTGTTACCTGTCTTACCGCATCCGAAACAATGATATATTCCCTTATTCAGACTTACAGAAAAAGACGGAGTTTTCTCCGAATGAAAAGGACAAAGGCCGAATTTATTCGCACCGGTTCTCTTGGTAAATGCAACATACTTACCGACAACGGTCTCAATATCTGCTTTGTCCAATATATCTTGAATAACGTTATCCGGAATGCGCGCCATAATCTGTCCTTACTTTTTCTTATAGTATAAAACAAATGTGTGTTTTCTTAAAGAAAAAAACTGTCTCTTCTAAAAAGATGAGACAGTTTTAGTGTCATAGATTGTATTAAGAGATTACTCTTCGTCCTCGCCCTTGATCTTAAACTTTTTCTTGGACTTAGCCTTATCAACAGCTGATTTCTCTGCCTTTGGTTCCTCAGGCTTAACAACTGTGCTGATAGCAGACTTCTGGAAAGTAATAAGCGTATTAGCAAGTGATGTGGAGATCGTGATCTCATCATCCTTGATGTTAGCAACACGTCCGACGATACCGCCGATAGTTACAACAGGATCACCAACACGAAGCTTTTCCATCTGCTCCTTCAACTGCTTCTCCCTCTTCTTCTGAGGACGGATAACAGCAAAATACATAATTGCAAGAAGACCAACGACCATTACACCGGTCATGATGAGCTGAGTTGTCTGGCTTGCTGCTTCATTGGCATCTGCTGCCTGCAAGAATATAGGTAAGAAATTCATTATATTAAAACCTCCAATTATAATTGAATCATATCGGTCATATCATAATAGCCCGGCTCTTTACCGAAAACAAAACGGGCAGCTGCCAAAGCACCTCTGGCGAAAACGTCTCTCGTTTGGGCAGAGTGGGAAATCTTAAGTATCTCCTCACCGCCGATGTACATAACTTCATGCTCACCTACGATATTTCCGCCTCTGATGGAACTGATACCGATATCTGTTTTCTCACGCTTTCTTCTGACAGACTGTCTGTCATAAACGTAATCAACTTCATTATCGATCTCATCTTTGATAGCATCAGCGATCATAAGAGCTGTTCCCGAAGGAGCATCAAGTTTTCTGTTATGATGAGCTTCAACGATCTCGATATCATAGTCAGGATACAAAAGATTTGTCATCTTACGGCAAAGAGCGATCATGACATTGATTCCGAGGCTCATGTTAGCAGATTTAAATACAGGGATTTCCTTTGAAGCATCATCAAGAAGCTTAAGATGCTCTTCTGTAAGTCCCGTTGTACAGCATACGATAGGCTTTTTCCTGGATACGGCAAACTCAACGATCTTTGGAATACAGGAAAAATGAGAGAAATCCACAATAACGTCAAAATCAACATCAACGGAATTAGCATCACTAAAAACAGGGAAATCAAGACCCTCAGTATTATCGGAGATATCAACACCGCAAACTACATCTACATCCGGATCTTTTTTGCACATAGCGGCAATGCAGCGTCCCATATAGCCGCAACAACCGTTCATTAAGATACGCAAAGACATTAATCAACAACTCCTTTCAAGAATGAATCAATATGAGAAAGATCATACTTGGAAAGTGTGTCGATCATGAACTTCCTGTTCTTTTCACTCATTCCGCAAAGCGGGAGTCTGCACTCACCTGTCTTGAAACCGACGTAATCAACAGCTTCCTTAACAGGAATCGGGTTAA
>CADCQX010000271.1 GCA_902803695.1 Oscillospiraceae bacterium | reverse complement strand
ACTAAACTGTCCTTTGGTGAAAAATGCATAGCTGAAGCAAATACCAGGATATGGATCAGATAATACTCATAAGATATTTTAGATAACCATTCTGCGCATTTCTTAATGAAAGGAATGCACATAAAAACAGTGCCAAACTCGTATAACCTAAAGGAACATTTGACATCATTTGAATCAAATGCATCAGAGCGATCGTAAAGATGGAAAATCCTTTTAGATAATCAACAGCATCAACTTTTCCATTATCTGATAAAGCTATATCTACGCTTCTCATTTTCATCCTCACATCAAAGATCAGGCTTTCTTTCTCTTAAGCTTTCCGAAAACAGTACTTGTTATCTCACGTACCATATCATCCTTAAGTATCATCATGATGATATAGTATGCCAGGAAATAACATGCTGCACTTATGGCGAGCATGGAAAGATAGTTAGCCGCAGAACACAAGGATTCCTTCGGAAGCTTTCCGTCAAAAAACTTGAAATCCACGAATTTGATCCAAATTCCGCATGGAATGGAAATGGCGATTGCCACGATAATCTTCCAGTATTTGACATGCTTGAACAGCTCGTAGATATTGCACTTGTCTTTGATCTTGTGCAAAAGGATGAACTGTACCAGAAGCACAACAAATTCAGCAACGACAGTTCCTATGGCTGCACCTGTTGCCTTGAGTGAAGGGATCAAGATTGCATTTAGGATAAGGTCAGTAATTGCTCCCGCGATCTCGGAATAAAGAACATACTTCTCTTTTCCGAGAGGGACAAAGATCTGAATTCCGATAAGATTCGTGATACCAATGAAGAGAAGTGTCGGCATAATAACTCTCATCGCCATGATGGAAGGAATATATTTAGGTCCCGACATGAAAAGTATGCTCTCATCTGCAAAGAACATGAAATAGACCATGAGAGGAGTAGCTACTACAAAGACGAATTTCAGCGCCTTCTGGGTTACTCTCTTAAAATCATCCATGAGATCATGCTCAATATAGTATGAAACTCTAGGAAGGATAACTGCTCCGAGAGAAGTCACAACACCAACCAGAATGGTCTTGATCCTTACTGCAGAACCATAGTGTCCGGCATCTGTCTTGGTGACGATGAAACCGAGCATTGCTGTATCGAGATGCAGATAAATGGTTGTTGCACATGACATGGCAAAGAATATGATCGCTGGTTTAAGATGCCTTCTGAAGTTGTAACTCTTCTGTCTCTTGTAAGAAATGAGTTTACGGGAATGGATAAGGTTCATGATATTCGAAGCAGAAGATGCGAATATCGTGATTCCGCCGTAGATCACGTAATCCTCTTTCTCGTGGATAAGGAAGAATATTGATACCAAAGCAATGAACTTGAATATCAGTGATCGTATCGTAATGTAACTGTACTGTTCTAGTCCTTTATACAGAAACTCCAATCCTATGGAATTGAGCCAGATGGTAATTCCCACGATGAAAAACAGTGCTTTATCATCATTAAGCTGAGGGATGAGAAATACTGAAGGTATGAATGCCAGCGTGGTAATAAGACTTGTTATCAAGTTTATGATCAAGAGTTCCTGAACTACTTTGTTCAGTTCTTCCTGATCGTTTCGAACCTGAGCTACGATCCTTATTCCGTAATACGGAATGCCGAGGAGAGCAAATAAGGAGAAGTAACCAACGATAGATACCGCAAAATCAACACTTCCCGTTCCGGTAGGACCAAGGTGTCGGTTAACGTATGGATTAGAAATAATAGGAAACAAAATAGCGGCCACAGTAAGGGTCGCGTTCATAACGAAGTTCTTCTTAATGGACTTTGTCTTTCCCATAAGTCTCCTTTAAAAATCATATAAATGGATCATAGACCTCAACGAATTATATCATATTGGCAAAAATGAGGTTATTGACACTCTGACGATTTGCCACATTAGTATGTGGAAACCATATATTAAATGGTGTAGAATGGGCGTATGATTTCACAAGAGAACGTAAAACCTATGAAAAAAGCTATGGAAAAGCCCCTGGCCGTGGCTTTCTACGCGTTGTTCGCGTTCTTTTTTAATTACCATTTTATGGTATCTTCCATGCTCTACAGGCTGCATTTTAACGTTCACTATGAGCTTTTCGCCAAAATCTACGATAACCTTTACTATGTTCTGATCGGAGTTGCTGTTATAAGCATTCTGTTTCTCTACGATGGTATAAGAAACAAACTTCTTCCTATCGGGATACTTGCCGTGGCTCTTCTCTATAATCATTTCAGAGACGTGACTTCCATAAAGGCTATTGCAGTATTCTTCCTCCTCCTCATCTGTGCCAAGGGCAAAAATATCAAGATCTGGGGTTGGATGTCGTTTATATGCGGATGGATATGGCTTCTTGCAAGTTTCATTGGAACACGTATCGGATATATTCCGGATCTCACGTATGACAATGGAGCAAGACACTCTTTCGGTATCATCTATCCAACGGATCTTGGTTGTCATATCCTTACACTCACCATGGTCCTGTGTGTTATCAGAAACGGTAAGTTCAAGATCTACGATTACGCTTATATGATGCTGGCTATGGCAGTCAACATCCTTTTCATAAAAGCAAAAGTCGGCTTCGGCTGTCAGTTCCTCCTGTTCGCGGGAAGTTTCTATTTCCAGTACATCCATCCGAAGAAGCGTCTCAATCAGGGTGTGGTGCAAGCATACAATATGGTCTGCGTTTTGGGATTTACATTCTTCGCGATCCTTACTTTCGCGCTTACCCTTACGTATACTCCGGATTCGATAATCAACAGGATCGGATTCCTTGGATCCATCAAATCCAGATTCAGGCTTGGCCGTGAAGCCTTCAACAACTACCCGGTAACCTTGTGGGGAACTTATATCCCGGAACAGGGTGCAGGCGCTAAATTGGAAAACGAGATCACCAATTACTTCTTCCTGGATATCTCATACGTGCGTCTTCTGATGCTCAATGGTATCAGCATCTTCGGACTCGCAATGATCGTCTATACCAAGGCACAATATCACTTCGCCAAGAACAGGTACTATTACCTTATGTGGATACTCGTAATCTTCGCGTTGGACTGCGCTGTCGAGCATCATATGATCGAAGTAGGATATGGTCTTATGGGATTCATTATGTTCATGGTAAAAGGCGAGACAGAAACCGTTCCTGCCACAGCAAAAGAATCTGTAAAAACAAAGGAGAGAAAGGCTTTCCCTTCCATCTCCTCCGAATCATCCGTTGTAAGTCAGGAATGATACTTACAAGATCACTTCTCAGCTCCGAGTGAACCCGGGATCGGATCTATCACATACTTTTTCCCGTTACCCAGATCAGCATAGATAAAGTTGATATGGTATCTGTCCTCTTCAGGAGGGAACTCCATATAGGTGTCCCCATATGCTTTAGTAAGGAACTTGAGGTAATTCTTCGGAACAGGGATCATAAGGTCTTCAAATTTAATCTCTGCCAAAGGATAAATGTCTTCTTCTTCAAAGTAAAAATCGTGATAGTAGTTGTCATAATAGCAGCTGATCTTGTTTCCGCACTTGGAGGATTTGATCATGTTGACATGCTTCTCGTAGATATCTTTCCATGGTTCTTTCTTAGTCATTCTTTCAAAACCGCCATACATCCTCTTAAGGGATTTCTTTACAAAGGAGGCGTTGGGACTGAACTTGCAGTTAGCCTTGAGCTTTGAAGAAATGTATTTCTTGCTGGAATTTTCGATATCCTTACAGATAGCCATATAATCGCTTTTGTTCTCCGGCATATGGTCAAAGATAAAAAGATCCAGCATTACTGATGTATTCCATGCTTTCCCGGTAGTCGGATCGATCCAGTTCTCTACATCTCTTTTGCTCTGAATCTTGGAATTCTTAATATATACTCGCGGGAATATCTTGTCGTGCTTGATGTCAGGCATGTCAGGTGAGATAAGCTCATAGTCATCACCCCACTCCTCCTTCGGAACCTCGGAAAGTTTCTCAAAATCCTCTCTCAAGATACCCACATCCAGATCATCATCCCAGGGAATATAACCGTTATGACGGATGGCACCCAGCAGGGTCCCATCGCAGGCAAAGTAGCGGATATCGTGTCTCTTGCAGATCTCATCAAATCTGTGGAGCATCTTGATTCCTTCCAGCTGTATCTCACGGATGATGTTCTTATCCTGCATGGTCGTTTCCCCTTATTTACTTTCTATTTTTCCCAAGACAGTCTTTATGGCCGTCTCGAAAAAGAAACCTCTTCGAAGTTTAGACGAGATGTTTATGGCATTTTCTTTCATTGACTTATATTCTTCATCAGAAAGTTCGCTAATACGGTCGCCGATCTCATACAGATCCTTTACGGCAATACCCACCTGATTTTCAGATACGAAGTCAGCCATGGCAGCTTCCTTCCAAACGATTACAGGTATGCCCGATGCCAGGTAGAGAGACGTCTTGTGAGGATTGTTGAACCTTAAATACTCGCCGGATTTTCCGCCACATGTAGACGCGGTATTACCGTCCCACACAAGTCCAAAACTTCCCTCGAGAGCACCTGGTACTTCGTCAGGTTTAAAAGAACCTTTGTAGATCATCTGCTCTTTGCCCGGATCCTCGTAATTTACGCCATAGAGATTCGCCTTGATATCAGGTATCTTCTCTCCGTTGAACATATCGTAGATATATCCTGCTTTGCCCGGTGCCAGATTGCCCGCAACACAGATGGTATTCTTCTCAAACTCGTCTTTTCTGACAGGACACTCGGTAAGGTAATCGAAGATCTTAAGGGATACCAGTTTATCCTCCGATATTCCTTGCTTTACGAAAGCTGCCTTCATCTTGTCATTGTGGCAGATGATATAGTCCAGTCCCTTGAGCATGGCTACTTCATCCACTGTATATTTGTCACTTACTTCAATAAGTCCGTCGATGCCGCCCCTTAGAAATTCCACATCATGAATGATGCCTACTATTGTCCTTCCCTTCTTCTTACAAAGCTTCGGAAGAAATTTCGTAGCTACTCGCTTTCCGAGAGTCGGATGTTGATAGATAAGGACCGATCCTTCGGGAAATTTGGAACCAAGACCCATCCAGAAAAGAGATGTCTTGAAAAGCGTCTCCGCCTTGTCCAGGATCTTGTTTTTGTAATGCTTGATATATGGCATCTCGATCCTTTTATAGCCCAATCTCTCACATACCTTCGCGATGTCGCTCGGTGCCTTGAAACCTGCTGTAAAACTACTCTTTAAGTTCTCATCCAGATAGAAAACATTCATCCGATATCCTCCCTGAAGATCTTTCCCATGGATTCGAGAGTATGCATTACTCCATCCTTAAGATCGAAGCATCCGCTCCATCCGAGATCCTCAAGTTTTCGGGCATTAAGGACAGAATTCTCCATTTGATTGTAGCCAGCCTTTTCCTTGTCACTCGGATTCTCGAAAACAAGTTCCGTTCCGGAACATTCCGATATGCACTCCGCCAGTTCCCTTATAGTACAGCACGATCTGACGTTGGAGATATTATAAGCCTCTCCGGCTGCACCGCTCGCAAGAACCGCCAGGATGGCCGATGCACAGTCAGGAACATAGCAGTAGGATCTTCTTTGAGATCCCGCACTCTTCATGACGATATTCTTTCCTTCCAGGACATCATAGAAAAAGGCTGTAGAAGCTCTGGTGTCCGACTTGTTGGCAGTAGGTCCGAAGACGTGTCCCGGACGTACCGTAACATAATCCAGACCGTATTCGCTCTTATAAGATGCCAGGAGTGTCTCACACGCTCTCTTGGCTGAAGGATAACAGGATCTCGGAGATTCGATATCAACAAATCCGTAATCCTTTTCCTCGAATTCCTTATAGGATTCCGTTCTTCCGTAAACCTCACTGGAAGACACATAGAGGATCCTCTTAACACCATGTGAACGTGAAAACCTGATCATATTGTCCAAACCCTTTATATTAACGAGCATGGTCTCAACCGGTTCTGTCGCATACAGTCTCGGATTAGCCGGACTCGCGGTATGGATCACGTAATCGAAGTTTTCTTCTGTCATTACTCCGATCTCCGAATCAAACTTTACGAACTTGCAATCCGTCTTTCCGAAACGGTCATTAAACTTCGCTTCGCTTCTTGTAGCCGCACAGATTTCTATCCCGTGACCGTAGCTTAAGAGGAGATCCGCAACTGCTGATCCTATAAGTCCGTTTGCTCCAGTTATAAGGATCTTCGAACCATCGAGTTTATTTAAACCCGGTATGAACTTTTCGATTGTTTTTAGATCAGAATAATAAGGTACTTCAGAGATCATTTTATCCATTCATCCTGCTTTGTATGAAGTATAGATTTGAAGATCTTGAGATCATCCAATGTTGTTATCTTAATGTTTTCCTCGGAACCCTTGGAGAAGTATGTCTCCTTGCCAAGTTCCTTCATAAGTTCACATGAAGCAGCAGTGGATGTGATGCCCTTTTTCTGTCCTTCGAGATGAGCATTATAAAGTTCTCCGAACTTGTATGAATGAGGTGTCTGCGTCCTCATGAGTCTTGATCTGTCGATGGACTCCTTGGACTTGATCTTGTCGTCACTTACAAATACAACTTCCGTGCACGGGATAGCTGCAACAGCACTTCCGTACTTCTCGAAAGTAACGAGGCTGTCAGAGATGATATCCGATGATACGAGCGGTCTGTTTCCATCGTGAACCATAATAAGATCATCATCAGAGATATTGTCATTCTTGAGAGCCGTAAGTCCGCAGAAAATAGATTCCTGTCCTGTAGCTCCTCCAGGTACAACCCACTTCAGTTTAGTGATGTTGAACTGCTTAGCATAAGCCCAGAGAACTTCAGTCCATGATTCGAGTGTAACCACGATTATGGCGTCTATGCTCGGATGCTTCTGGAAAGCTTCCATAGTGTGGATGATTATCGGCCTGTCGTCAACATGGATAAACTGCTTCGGGATATCCTGATGCATTCTCGTTGCGCTTCCTGCTGCCGTTAACAAAACAATATTCATTAGGCTTCACCTCCAAGATCGATCTTAGCGTAAATGTGTCTCTCTTTTTCAGAATCCTTAGGGATCTCCATATAATTGTTACCGTATCTTTGTGACAGATATTCCTCTGCTTTCAAAGGAACGTTCAGCATCTCTGTATCAAACTTCTCCTCTCGGGTTCCTTCGAACATGCTCCTTGGATATATCTCACCGAAAAAGTGCTTCGCACCGCTCGGACAGACCAGATAGTCTGTATCTTCTTTAACCTTCGAAAAATAGTTGTCAGTTATCTTAAGCCATTTTTCGAGTGAATTGCAGGAGAAAAGGAAAGCGAAATTTGCTCTCTTGTTTATCTCTTTTCTGATCTGCTCGTTGTTATCAGTATACTTTAATATGTTCGACTTACAGGCTTTCATTCGAAGTGAACTGTCAATAAAAAGGAGCATGGTACTCTTTAGTCCGTGGATCTTACGGCGGAAGTCGTTATTGTATGTGTTTTCGAGAATGAATATGTCTACGAAAAGGCCTCCCTTTGTAACTTCCGGTGACTGTATGGAAATAAGCTCGGTTCCCTTTTTATGAATCTGAGGCATGTTGTAGATATAGTCCTTGTCCCCCGGCTCATAAAGGTCATACTTGTCACCAAGTTCTTCTTTGAAGACCTTCCTGAACTTCTCGTATTCTTTTCTCTTCATGAAAAGATCTATATCATCATCCCACGGAATGAATCCGTGATGGCGGATCGCTCCGAGGATGCTGCCGCCGGATAAAGTCCATTCGATGTTATGCTTTTTCAGGACCACCGCAAAATCCTTCATCATCTCGAGAAGATCCCCCTGTATCCTGTGAAGAAGTTCATCAGATACAACGCATACTTCCTTGCTGTATTCGACTGTCTTTAATAAGTGTTGAATGCCCATATTTGATCGGTCTTTTGCGGTCCTTTCTTTTTCTTCGGAATTATAACATATATTTTTCCACAGCACAGACGAACGACTTAGCCATGTTATCAAAGGTATATTCTGATATGATCCTCAATGATGCTTCCCCCATTTCCTTGCGGAGTTCATCATCCGACAAGACCTTGTTCATGTAGAACTTGAGCTCCAGAACAAGCTTTTTCGAATCAACGATATAGCCGTTCACGCCGGGGAAGATAAGATCTTCCGCGCTGCCCGTCGCATCAGATCCGATTACAGGAAGTCCGAAGGACATGGCTTCGTTCATGGTAAGTCCCCATGCTTCAATTTTCTGCTTATAGTTGTTCGGCAATACGAAAATATCTGCTGCTGAATAATAACTGCATCGATCCTTTGTATCAACGCTTCCAACTACATGGATATTCTTGATGCCTTCAAGCTGCTTTTTAAGGTTTCCCTCGCCCGGTCCGCAGACAACGAGATGCCAGTCTTCCCTGTTAAGTTCCTTAAACGAAGCAACCAGTTCATTGATTCCCTTGTACTGATCGATCCTTCCAAAGTACAAGACTATCTTCTCGTTCTCTCCGATATTAAGATTGGATCTTACATTGACCCTGATCTCCTTGTCGGTTACTTCACTGGAGTTATAACATCTGATGGTCTTTGAAGCAGGGATGCCCGTGTTTCTGTAGAAGGTATATGTGTTGATGCCCGGGGTAATGAAATAATCGATGCTCCTTTTATTGAGCCTCGTATAGAAGTTTCTTACTGCCTGCTTTATAACCTTGTCGAATCCGTAACGTCCGAAATCCATCGGCCAGTATTCCCAGAAGTACATAATGCACTTCTTCTTTTTCGAGAAATAGTGTGAGAGCTTGGTAGTAAGTTTTAAGGTATAGACGCTGTTCATTGAAGGAACGACAAGAGCGTCGAAGTCTTCCCCTTCAAGTCTTTTAATGAGGTTAGCCGCCTTACTCTCTTCTTCGGAAAGGATAGTCAGATCTATATCATCATGATTCATATCGAAGTTGATATTCTCATATCCTACAGAAAAACCGTTAAGTATGTAAACACGCGTGTCGGCCATCTTCGACAGGCTTCTGAACATCTCCAGTCGATACCAGTTTAGTGTTGTATAAAGATAAACTATCTTCATTTCTTAAGCAGCCTTTCTCTTTTTGCCCGGTCTGTACTTGAATGCCAGAGAGAATATCTTGAAATCCTTGAGGTATCTCTTAACGAGTCTCTTCGGATCTTTGATCATCCTGTAAAACCACTCAAGTCCCACATCGGACATCCACTTTGGTGCTCTCTTGATATTGCCTGCCTCGAAGTCGATACTGGCACCGAGTCCCAGTGAAACCGGAACCTGAAGCCTGTCTCTGTAAGTGTAAGCGAACTTCTCCTGCTTAGGAGCTCCGAGACCTACGATAAGGATATCAGGATGTGCTTCCCTTACCATATTGATGATCTTGTTGAGTTCCTGTTCGTCCTTCTCAAAACCGAATGGCGGAGAATATGTTCCCACCACGTTAAGACCCTCGTACTTCTTCTCCAAGTTCTCCTTGGCCTTAGCTGCTACACCCTCTGCAGCGCCCAGGAAGAACATGGTATAGCCTTCCTTAGCCGACATCTCACAAAGTCTCGGAAACAGATCTGAACCGCTGATCTTCTCCTTGATCGGAGTCTTGTAGAACTTGGCGATCCACATAAGCGGTTTACCGTCTGTAAGGATAAGATCCGCTTCATCATATACTTTTTGGAACATCTCGTCTGTCTGAAGAGTCATCATATGATCCGCATTCGGAGTAACAACATATGCATTGTTTCTTGTCTTGATAAACTCTCTGATCTTGTCCAATGCCTCATCCATAGTGACATTGTCGATCTTGATGTTCATGAAATCTATTCTTGACATTTTCTATATCACCTGACACCCCGGATCATCTGACGAGCAGATTACCGACGACTTTCTTTCCTGCGAGTTCGATCTGCTCGATCTCTTTCTTGATAACGATACTGTTGACCTTGTCGATCTTCTCAACAAGAACAACACCGTCGTAGAACTTCAGGTGTTCATAAGCTTCTTTATCAGTAAGGATATTCTTCTCGAGACCATACTGAAGGCCTAAGTTACCAGCCTTCTCCAGGCTTTTCTTGATCTCCTTGATCTGTTTTTCGGAATCGATTCCGGTAAACATGATCTTCACCATTTCAGGATTTGAGAGCTTGATGTTTGATACGGTTCTCAACACTGCATCTTCCTGTGTATAGAGGAGATCTCTGTTTTCCTTCTTTGCGATAAAGCGGTCCAACTTACTCTTCTTATTGAAGTCATAGACCATCGCATTGGCACCTGTAAGGTATTCCATCTCATCGGACGATTTCATCTTGCCGTTCACATAGAAGAAAACATAGTAGAGAACAACCAGGCCTGCTGCTCCTGCGCAGAAACCGAATACAAAGTATTTGATGAAGCTTTTTGCAACATCAACCTTCGTAGGCATCGTTGGAGGTTCAACCGGGTATTCTATATCGCCCTTTATGTTATTGAGATTTACTACTTCGTTATTGAGATCTCTGATCCTGTTATTTATTCCGTCCTGAATGGCTACAAAGCCGTCTTCCTTGCCAACACGCGTAAGACTGTTGACTTCGGAATAAGAGAAGGAGTCTCTTGTATCTGCATCCAGTCCGTCTGTATAAGCATCGATCTGCTTAAGGATTTCCGTGAGCATAGCTTCCGATTCTTTTTCCGTCTTTCCATATATCTTCAAATAGATCGTTCGGCTCGTTCCGTCAACAGTATAAGAGAAAAGGCTCTTTGCATAAACACCCTCAAGATTGCCCTTTTTTCCAACCTTATCCCAATCGGTAATATCTGTTAACGCGTTGGAATAAAGAGTCATTATTCCTGAAGGAAATGGCTTAAGTTCTCCTTCCGGTCCTGTTACATCGTCAAACTGAAGAAATATGGAAGAAGCTCCGACCTTGTCAATATCATAATCTATGATTGGGTTTTTACGGAGTTCCTCTATCTTCGCATAGTTTGACTCGATCTGACTGTCATAAACATCTTCCTGATCCTGTGCTATCTTAAAAGCATCCTGATACTCGATAGCATCGATCTCGCACTGTTTCTTATCTCTGTTCCATCTTCTCAATGTCTTAAATACATCGAGTCCACACATCAGAATGGCGCCAATCAGCGCTATAACCAAAATGCTCTTCCATCTTCTCAAAATATAAAAAACACAATCGCGACCCTTGGCCAAATACATAGACATAGTTCTCCCATAGTAGAGTAATCCTCATAATTATAATATAGAGATTGTGTTTTTGATACTACAATTCCAGATTTCGGCGATTTTCACACAAAAGTATGTTATTTGGAGCCTTTTCGAGCCAAAACGGCAATGAAAGTCTTGAAAAATATCTTGATATCCAAGGCAAGAGAGAAGTTTCTTATGTATTCGTTGTCAAGTCTTACGATCTCTTCAAAGTCCGTGATCTCAGACCTTCCCGATACCTGCCACATTCCCGTAAGACCCGGCTTGATGGCAAGGCGGCTCAGATGGTGCGGATCGTACTGCTCATATTCATCCAGCGTTGGAGGTCTTGTTCCCACCAAAGACATATCACCCTTCAGTATGTTGATAAACTGAGGGAACTCATCGATACTCGTCTTACGCATAAACTTGCCTGCAGGGAAGATTCTCGGGTCATTGTCCATCTTGAACATGAGACCCTTCATCTGGTTCTGAGCCATAAGCTCCTTCTTACGCTCCTCGGCATCCATGTACATGGAACGGAACTTATACATCTTGAAGATCTTACCGTTCTTTCCCACACGCTTCTGCGCGAAAAATACCGGTCCCGGTGACTGTATCTTTATTATCGGTGCAAAGATAAGGAACAGAAGTCCCATGAAAATAAGACCAAATATAGATGCAAAGATATCGAAAACTCTTTTGATGAAGTACTCAGCTAGATTACCCTTGTTGATGGAAGTCGTAATGATCGAATAAGGTCCCTTGCGCTCCATCTTGATATTAGGAAGGCTTTCAACCTCCAGATTAAGACCCAGGTGGACCATGATACCCATGTTCAGGAACTGGTCGACGAGCTTACCCGTCTCTCCGCCCTTGGCGAGGATATAAACTTCGTTGACCGCATTTTCCTTTACAAAATCGAAGATCGACTCTCTGGAAATAACGGGAACTCCTTTGATCTCCTCAACATCAGTATCAGAGAGCATTACCATTCCGATAAATGATGATGAACCGTTGTTGTCAATATTCAGGATGTTATAAAACTCTTCCGCATTCTCGGGATAAGTGATTATTACTACATTTGATCTGTTCTTTCCGGTCTTGAATCCGCGCCTTACCACGAACTTCAATATTAGTCTTCCGATGTACATATATCCTATCGAGAACAGATAGAACATACCGAATACCATACGGGAATATGTGGCACTTTCCTTGAATACGAACAGGATCGCAAGTGCTGCGAGGATGACCTCCGAGCAGGTCATGATCGTGCTCCATAACTCCTTCAAAAAGCCTCTTTTAACGATGCTGCTGTGGAAACTGTTAAAGAGCATCAAAATGACATACACGCCAAGGATAGCAACGTTGATCTTCTTGTAAAAACTGAGTTCCGTAAGATGCTGAAACCAAATAGCACAAGCTGTCATGAATGCCAATTCGATGCATAACATGTCTGTCAGAATAAAGTCTATATGTTTAGAACGTACTGAGCCGTTTTTCTGCATTTGTGCTCCCGATCGTTGTAATCCTTAGTATCTCGGACTTTCGTCCATGAGTTCATTATATCTATATAATGTTTTTTTTCAATTTGTCACAGATTACAAAAAAGAGTCAAAAATGGGAGGTTTGTGTGTTGCATCCCCTAGTTCTCTGATATTTTTAATCTCTCATTCGTCTTCTCCGGAAACGACCTCTCCGCTGTTATCGGAACTTGACTGCATATACCCTGTAATCCCTGTTCCTACGGCTATAAATGCACAGATCGAACAGAAAAGCAGGAAAGCCCCGATGATTATCTTTATCGCCTTTCCCGTTATGATCGGGTT
>CADCQX010000270.1 GCA_902803695.1 Oscillospiraceae bacterium | reverse complement strand
TTGAACAAACCGAACAGGCTTAGAGTCTATACCACCAATGCTATATTTGCACAACACGTAGTTGTTTGTTCCTAAGAACGAAATAAAAACTTTTCTTGCCATAATCATTATTTGATTTTAAGATCCTTAACACCATTATAAATAGCATCCGTCATTCCTGCCCCTATTTCTTTCTCAATAGGAGACCACTTTTTCCTATCAATCCACGCTTTTCTTTCGCTAAGCTTAAGGGAATCCCAGCTATCCTTTATTTTCTGTATTATGTAAGGCACATCATTATCAGAAATAGGAATATTGCCGTTGCGTTTTTTTAAATTGTTAGCAAAGGCTGGTATAGAAGCAAGTTTCACAGATGTGAGATATTCAACGATGCCTGTAGAAAGCATGGTTGCCTTATCTATTTCCATCTGGCATTCGTCAATCTTTGCCTGATAAGAGTCGAATCCATAGAATGCTGCTTTTTCATAAAGTTCCTTTGACTCTGCGTAGTTTTTATTTTCAAAAGCTTCTTTAGCTTGTATGGCAATTCCTTCAGCAACAGATCTTTGTTGCATTCGGATTTCTTCTTCCTTTTGTCGCGCCAATTCTTGCTCCCTTCTTTCCTTTTGCCTGGCTTGTTCTCTTTCTAGTCTGGCCTGTTCGTTGGCTAACAGCAACTCGATGTCTTCGCGTCTGGCATTTGCAGAGACGTTAGATAGCTGTCCGATGGAGACAACATTTCCAGAGAGAATTTGTGTAAATGTACCCAACTGTTCTCCTTGGGCATAAGCAGTTAATCCATTTTTGAAATCATTATTCTCGCTTGTTGTCGACATTGTCATGTAGCTGAACTGCGAGACTTTATCTGAAGGAATACCTTTTGCCATGGCGAACAACTCCGTTAACTGGGTGGAAGTTGCCCAACCATTAAAATGATTTTCCATCTCATTAACAAAAGCTGCTCTAACTTGGGGTAAGCTATATGACTTCTCTGCCGAGTTGCATTTCAAATCTTGACCTACAACAGACAATTTCACCTTACCATATCCCAAAGGTTTTCCTTGTCCGATGCTATGCTGACAATCCCTATGCTGACAGAAATCTATAGCAGAGATAAGTGCACCTAACTCTATGGGACGCAGATTGTGAAAGCGTATGAATCCCTTAAAAATAGAGCCGCTGCCAAGAGGCCGGATAATCCTACTCATATTGTCGGTGCCTTCATTACCAACAATATCGTTTTCACACCTTACAGGGTATCTTTTTCGTCCGGCAATTTCAACACTCTCAACATTCCATGTTTGGCCCTTTCCGAGATAAAGAGGATAATATGAAGGATGGGGCTTTGCCAAAGCAAGTCTTACGTCATGAGCAAATGTTGCATTTCCTTGGAGTTCGGCAGAGGTAAACTGAACTCTTCCTTTCAAAGACTCCAATTTTCCTGTATAACCAAAGATGCATTCGCACAAATCATGCCTGTCTTGTTTAAGCAATGCTATAGGAATCCCGTTATAAACAGAATTGAAAGCGGGAAACTTATACATATATGAAACGCCCATAGTGTCTATATTGCCCTCATCATCATAAATGAAGAAAATTGGTATCGATTCTCCACTTCTTAATTGTTTGCGGCGGAATCCTACATAGTCTGAAGAATTTTGATGAATTGACTCAAAAGCTTTAAAGACTTGCTCTGGGACAGGGACATTTGTATTTTCTACTTTTTCAGGGAACACAAACTCGAAAAATTTGCCTGACCAAATCATTTTTCTCTTCTTTTCGTTATATTTTTGTTTGCGCACTCCTGGTTGACCAGTAAATACAATGGTACCAGCTTCACCCGCTTGACCAAAACGAACGAATTTTCTTCCGCCTGCAGAGATGCCAATCTCTTTGTCTGGTATGAAATAGCTGGTCAACTGCTCATCATTGTGAGCATCATGGAACATTCGATATTTCTTTATGGCAGTCTTATTTGAATCAGATCTGAAATTTTGGCCATCTTGGATAAAGTTCATTAACCCCATGCGATATTGGCGATCCAATTCTTCAGCAGAAATGCGCCAAGGTAAACCGCAATCATCTATAACATAACCATTATTCTTACTTTTGAGCCACCCACAATGAACGTTGTCGACTTTAACTTTTGAACGATAG
>CADCQX010000269.1 GCA_902803695.1 Oscillospiraceae bacterium | reverse complement strand
TTATAAAAACTTACAATTTTTCTTGGAGGATATAAATAAAAAGGTTGTCAATGCAAAAGAACAGACTCGAAAGGAAATAGAAACAGTCATAAACGAACTAAAGCCGTAGGTCGAAACCTGCGGCTTTATAATTCGGACGGCTGCGGAGCTTGATGTTATCGCGCCTATATGCAACTCTCATCCGGGTGCAAAGATACAAACTTTATTTGAACCTTCCAATTTTTTTTCTTTTTGTAAAGGTTTTCCCAGCGATTAAGGTATATGATGGCCAAAAAGTCTCAGTATGCGGGCCAATTTGGAAGAACGCAGTATTCGGCATGTTGATTGCTCAGAGCATTCCAATCCAAAGGACAGGAGATCTTAAGCCAATACTTGTATTTCCCATTGTCCAAATAGCGAATGAGACAGCGAGTGTCTTCGTCAGGTGTTGGACCATGAAATTCATCACAAGGATAGAAAATTGCTTTTACCAGATTGTCCTTAGGGGGAAAAGGATGGATATCTTCGAAATGCTGCCACCTGATGATATCGATGGCCTTCTGTAGCTTTTCTGCTATAACCCCTTTCTCCCCAGGATATGGAAGCTGATAATCTCTTTCATCTGGGGAGAAGTAAATGGTATCCTCTCCCATTAAAGCATCGAGTTTATCCTCGGCTCCATTAATAATGAATGGAATACCTGCCTCCTCCAAAGCAAATGCGATTCGGAAACCTATATCGCCAAATGCTTCCAGTTCGAAAGAGAGATCCAAATACCACTTTTTGGTCTCGTAATCATGCTCTGGATAAAGATGGACACGAACGTAGACAACATCATAACAATGATAGGGATAGCGTTCTTTTTGCCAGCGAGCAAAGTCCTCGCGCGAATCCAAGTCATATTTCTCAAGTGCTGTACCTTGGTTTGAATGTTGAAAGACTTCCTCAGCAGGCTTCTGCTTTAGCGTTTCGGCCTGACAATAGGCACAATAGGCGAGTTTCCATGCTTCGATATAGGTGCGTAACGTCATCGTCTCATAGCCTTCTGCTGGGACATCTTGCTTGCGTTTCAACAGGTCGAGCACTTGTTTTCGATTAGAAATATTGATTTTGATTCCTGGCAGAAGCTTTTGCACTTCTCTCCTCATGACATTCCCTTTCCGCTCTTGATACGGCACATGCTCCTCCAAATAGCGCGTATAAGCCATTGGCTTGCGGTTGATTTGCAGAACAACATCACCCAAATAATTCCACAGTCGCCATAAAAAATGCTGGCAGCTATGGCGTGTAGGCCTTTCATCGCTGGTCCAATTTGCCTTATTGGCAAAATAGTAATGTTCACCTTGGTATGAATGCAAGTAAAGACCATGTATATCTCTATAGATGAGCAAGGTGACGTCATACCAACAAATCATGTTGTTTTGTCCGATGGTCTCGATACGCAGCGTTCTGGCGTCATCGCGCCTTTCAGGTTCCAGCATCCGAAGAGTCTCTTGAATGTTATACATGAGGTCTAGACTATCTTTATCCAATAAAATGGTATCCTCACCTTGTGGAAGATAGCGAAAATCCTTGTATGTAAGCGGATTCTCGCAAAATGTAGAAGGTCCTTTCTTTATCATCTTTGTTTTATTCATACTTGTAAGCGTCTTTATATGGTTTGTCTTTCTATCTCTTATAGTATACAGAATCGTCAAATGTTATAGTTCCCAAAGAGACTTTTGACATTTTTTACGATTTCAATAGTTAACAATCTTGTACGTGTTTTACTATATGGCATTGAGCTTGACTATTAATGTACAAGAACCGTAGAAACAAAAAAAACGCAACTTAAAGTTGCATATACCGAAAATTTCAATTAAATTTGCAGCGTATATGAAGTTTGAACCAATGATAGAGGAGGTTTTTTATAAAATCAAAGGATGTCGCGCAATGATGTTACTGAACAGCTGTTCTAAACCTTGCAAGTTCAACTTAAAACCTTGCAAGTTTAGCATAAAACCTTGCAACCATAAAGAGGAACCATGCAAGTTAAGTATGTAGTATAACATAGCTATAGCTAGGCAATGACAAAGAAAGATTCCGTTAAGGACGTATTGAAGCAGATTCCAGAGAAGGATTTGCGTAAGTTCGTAGCAAAGGAGCTGGAAATACAGGAAGTACTTGATGACTTCATGTCAGACTTTAAGAATTATTTTCTGCAAGGAGACAGTGGCGAAGCTTATATCAACCATTTAGACAGCGCATTCATAGATGCCGAAGAAGATTATGGTTACATTAACTTCAGCCAGCAATCCAAACTGCTGAGTGTTGTGTCAGATGCAGCAGAAGCC
>CADCQX010000268.1 GCA_902803695.1 Oscillospiraceae bacterium | reverse complement strand
CTTACATACACTAGTCTTAGAGCAGACAAGGCAAACGCCGTTGTTGAGTTACCTTATCCCAAATACATTATACATAGATACTTCCCTTTGTTCAAGGGATATAACCGCATTAATCCTGCTTCGCTATGCGACGTTATGGAGAGATTGTTCAGATATAATGAAGGTGAGGACTCAAGGAGTCACATGACTCCTCTATATGAAGAAGTTCCTAAGACTGACCATCTTTTTCTTAATGAGATGACTTTTCCTGTAATACTTGACTTGAATGATGTTCATAAGATTAAGGTTCGTTTGCGGAATGCCCTAACCCGTTTCCGTGAGTGTTCTGGTCTTACGGATTATTCATTTCATGACTATTTTCATCTTCATAAGCGAATTTGGTCATTGTATCATTCAGATGTTTTGCGTTTGCATCTTCAGAATCCTGATATTCCTTTGCAGGAAAAATATGATAATCTTTATGATTTAAAATCATCTTTCGAAGATGGTGGTTCTTTGCCTGTCGGGTTTACCCCTGACATGCTCTCTGTTATTAACCCGAATGATTATTCCTCTGTGGTGCGCAACACAGATAGGTTTACTACGTCTTACTATGATCATATGAAAAAGCGTAGTGTTTCGGGTACGGTTCTATCCTCATTATATGAGGAATTTTGATTTTATCTCCTTATTTTCTATTTTTTAAAATGTTTGTTTATGGCTCAATCAGATGCTAGATTTGGTTATAAGGCTAACATGTCACGGGAAGAGCATGATTTGTCCCGTGCCTTTGGCTTTACTACTGCGCCAGGAATGTTAAATCCTATTTTTGCGGATATTGCCACCCCTGGTGATTCTTATTACATTCAGCACGACCTTGATTTCCTTCGTACTGCACCGCTTTTGGCTCCTTCAATGATTGATGTTAAGGTTCATTATGAGACTTTCTTCGTGCCTTTCCAGATGATTTATGAACCGATAGAGAATACGGCTTTCTCTCTTAAGAATTTCCGCAGTTCTCTTTATAGCGACCCTGCTTTGCTTAATCAGTCGTTCCCGCTTTTACGTTTGCAGTATTATGTTAATTCGTTGTATACTACTAATCCAGGTTCTGTACTTCATCAGTTGGCTTTCAGGTTTGCTGATTTGATGGGTTGTAATCCATATGCTTTTACGGTTGATGGTTTTACGGCTGATAGTAGCGGTGGTATTAATTTTACTGGTACAAGTCCGCTTTTCTATTTCCCGAGTTTCTTCCCGTGGAAGGCATTGGCATATCATACCATTTTCCAGCATTATTATAGGCTTGATGATAAGAGCCAGTTTAATAATATTAATGCTAACTGGGACCAGTATTATGCTACTCATTATGTAGATTTACAGTATAATGTAGGTGCTAGTGCCAACTCTGATAATGTTGGTGCAATGTTTACTATATATCAGCGTCCTTGGAATTTTGATTATTTTTCCAGTATTTACCGTAGTCCTATAGTTTCTGATTACAATGTGCAGTCTGTTATGGCAAGTGGAGTTTTTTCTAATCTTGTACCTGGTGCAACAGCTCCTATTAATAATAGTGCTGCTATTACTTCAACTAATTCTCAAACCGTTGCGTTTAGTTCTCAGGCTGTTACTACTTATCAAGTTACAAATATGCAGGGTGTTGTATCTACTGCATTGATTCGTCAGGCTTTTGCAAACGAAAAACTTGCTATGATTACAGGACGCACTAAGAAGAATTATGATTCTCAGGTTCTTGCACATTTTGGTATTAAGGTTCCTCATGATGTTAAGCATGATGTTACTTTAGTTGGTCGTGATACTTACAATCTTCGTGTTGGTGAAGTTACCTCTTTGGCTACTACACAGACTGGTAATACGGTTAATGCTCTTGGTGAACTTGCTGGTAAAGGTTGGGCATCTGGTCAAGGTAAAAAGATTAAGTTTACAGCACCTTGTCACGGTGTTATGATGACTATTTTCTCTATTGAACCAATGCGTCGTTATGGTTCTGCTATTGAACGAAATAGCATGATTGATAATGCTTTTGATTTGCCTATTCCTGAATTTGACCGTCTTGGTAATCAGCCCATGTATATGTATGAACAAAGTGTTATTGACCAAAATCAGATTGCAAATGTTGGTTCTGTTATTGGTTGGAAGGAACGTTATTATTGGTGGAAACGTTCTTTTGATAAGGTTACTCTTGCCTTTATGCCTATTGCTTATGGTCAGGGTCAGACTATTCCTGCGGTGAATAACTATCTTGCTTATTTTTTGTCTTATAATCCGTTTGGTCGTAAGTCTACTAATAATGCTTATCCTTCTCTTGAGAGAGCGTTCTATATTGACCGTGGCTGTTTGAATGATCAGTTTGCTGTACCCTTTGTTGAGACTTGGCAGGCTACTGAGTCTGAGAACTGGAATCAGCACCCGTTCAAGGTTTATCAGCGTGATCCGTTTATTGTTAATAGTAATGTCAAGGTTAAGAAGGTGTCTTGGATGTCTAAGGACGGTGAGCCTGTTTATCCTTATTAAATTTTTTTGTTATGGATAGGAATATTTTACAGCATTTCAGTACTTATGAGGGTTTGGACTTGTCTATTCATGATGAACCCGAAGAAATTGTACCTGATAAGATGATTTCTGAGTTTGATAATCTCATAAATGAGATTTTTAGTATTGATCCTGTTAGCGGTCTTCCTCGTGGTGATATCCAGTACTATCTTTCTAAGGATGGTAATCCCGAGGTTAAGGCATGGCTTGAACGTAATTTGCTTATGCCTCGTGCTTCTTCTAGTGGTTCTAGTTTGGAAGGTGTTACGGATGATTTGATATATGAGATGAACCCCCAGAGTGGTGAGTCCTTTGAGGATTATGTAGCCCGTATTGATGGTATCCGTAATGAAGCGATTGGTAATGTTAATGTTGAATAGTTATGGCTCCTGTACCTCTTGATTTGTCGGATGCTATTACTGCTGGTGCTAATACTCTTGGCACGCTCATTGGTGGTGCTGTTTCTCAAGGTTATAACCGTGAGAATATGGCATTGCAAAATGAGTATGCTAAGGAGTTGATGGACTATCAGTGGCAGCATTTCAATTCGTATAAGGCGCAGGTTGATTCTATGAGGGAAGCGGGATTAAATCCCGCTGTCCTTTATGGCAAGTCTGCGCCTTCGGCTGCATCGCCTTCTCCTTCTATGCCCTCCTCTGCTCCTATTAATGTTCCTAGTGTCTTTGATCTTTCCTCTTTGTCCAATTATATGCTTTCTGTTGCTCAGGCTAAGAAAGCAGGAATGGATACTAAACTATCAGAGCAGGAAATCAAGAATAAGGAGGTTGAGCGTCAGCGTAATGAGTTTGAGTTGGATTTGCGCAAGCAATTCGGTAAGGATATTCATACGGCTGAACTTGCAAATGCTTATATGCAATTGGTTCTTGCTTCTGATACTTCTGATTTGAATGAGCAGGAAAAGGCTCTGAATGAGTGGAAGATTGCTTCTGAAAAGGCTATTAGTCAGGCTAATGAGCATCAACGTGATATCTTGAAGCAGAATCTTGATAACAATCCGACAAAGTTGCGTCTTGAGAATCGTCTTACTGAATTGCAGGGTTCTGCTGCTGCTGCTGCTGCTGAATCTAGTCTTACGCAAGCCGAAGTTAATCGTGAAAATCGTCGTTTGCAGTCTGCTTTGGCTGAAATTGAGGAGTACGGTAAGGTAGAGAAGATAAAGTCTTTGATTAAGAAGTATAAGTCTGATGGTGCTTTGTCTGATGCTGATATTAAGGAAGCCGACTTGAAGATTGAGCGTTTGGAGAATTTGCAGCAACATCGTGATAATTCTGGATTGTTTGAAGGAGTTGATAATTTTTCAGACTGGCTTAAGTCAAAGGTTTCGATTTTTAAGTAATCCTTTTCTCTTTATAATTTGCGTGCGTACGTGCAATTTAATGCGTGTGCGCGCGCATTTTATATGTTTATTGGTAATCTAACAGGCTAAAAACTTTTAGCCTGTTATAAGTCGTTCTGTGCTTCGCGCGAATATAAAGGTCGAAGACCGCACCTTAAACAACATAAAATATCTGTGGTTTTTTTTTGTCTGTGCTTTTATATTGTGTGCGGCAATAGGCCGCATGCAATATCTAGACAATTAAAGCAAACATCGCACACATGATTTTGTATTGGTCGATGTTCACCTTAAATGCTAAAAATAAGTTGATCATTTGGTTTATTTTGTATATATATGTAAAATCGCATCGTTTTATTTATTTGTTGTTGGTAAATTGTTAATATAACTTTTCATTTATTAAATAGGTACGCGAGAAAATTATTAAAATTTTATAAACTTGTTTTATATAATGCCAATTCCTGCCAAAAAGCGATATCTCGTTTTTCCTATCTAATATCACGATCTTCCAATACTTTGAATTTTGCGCGTTTTTGTCTGAGTG
>CADCQX010000267.1 GCA_902803695.1 Oscillospiraceae bacterium | reverse complement strand
CCTTCCTTTCCTAATCAAATATAAAGTTACACACCAGGTTACTACCTTCATAATATATGTAGAAATTCACGCGAAAAAATAAAAGGGGCAATGAAGCCCCTTAAGTTGTTGCCTTTCTAATCAACTTATCCAGGTAATTTTCTCCGTTATAGCGAGCCTTTCCGAAAAACTTCTCGCATCCGATCTTGTTAAGTCTATACACATGCCAAACAAACCCATCATCAAGATATGTAAATACTAATTCATCGTAAAAGCCTGCGCAAAACATGCTTATACTTTCTTTAGTTCCACGTTTCTTGATTTCTTCATTTACAGCATCTGATATGACTGTACAAATTGAAATCTTCATTTTTCTACTCCTTTCAACTAAAACGAAGGCCAATTCCTTCATAAAATATCCTGTAATTGGGACGAAAAAATAAAAGAGCTTGTAGGAATCGCGTCCATACAAGCCCTTAAAGTCTCATAATCATTTTCCAAACTTCTCATGTCTTCCAGTAACCATAGCACGTTCGAGCTCTCCAGGCGTTGTAGCTTCGTGAATCCGTTCTATGATTGCTGCAGAATATCCAAGTTCTTTAGCTGCTCTTAAGCAGAACTTCTTGTTAGTCTTGAATGAATCAGCATCAAGAAAATTCATCCCCTCTAAATTCATTCCAGTTGTACTCATTACGTCCTCCTTATAAGAAGTCCTGATCTACTTGGCACTTCTGATATGTTCTTTTAATATTCTCTTCTGCGAGCTTAGTTCTATTGTTTGGGAATTCCGGGTGAGTACCGCAATATTTCTCGTAGATGTCGCAATCTGCCAAAATATCATCAAAATACTCTTTGGTATGCCTCTGGTTTGCTAATAGTTCATCATTGAACCGTAATATCCGTCGTCTTGAGTTCTTGGCTTCATTCATGTCGATCTTATCAGATATGCTTTTTTGACCTTTCTCGATCTCATCAAACTTATCCTTAAGACCGTTCTTCTTCTCGATCCTATTCCAAAACCCATTTGAAGATATCAACGCAACCAATACTGATACGAGTCCAGTTATCAACATACCGACTAACTGTATTGCCGCCGGTTCCATTAATTCACCTCTTTAAGGTATTTTGACATCATGTAACCAGCTTTTGCATAGTCGTTCCCATAGAATACATATGTGAAACTCTCACCAAGCTTTTCAACGCCAAGCTGAACTTTCTCATCCTGCTTAAGGATATCAACCGAAGCAGACTCAATGTCGGGCTTCTGACGTACATTTACCGCCGCTGCATTCACTATAGCGTATTTAGGAGCTTTCTGCTCTGCTTCTACATTCTTAATAGCCTTATCAAGTGCCTCTTCTTCAGGCTTTGTTACTTTGTAACGCTTTCCCATTATACGTCTCCTTTCATAATACCGTCCTGGCGGCACAGAAATCAACATCTTCACCATTCCATCCTGCTCTAAGAACATTCTCGTACTCATCTACTGATGCTGTAAAGAAGTGCTGACCGCTATTAGGGTTATAAGCCCTGTATACACGATCACCCTTAGTAGCACCGTAGAATACTATACCATTAACTTTCCAACCTGCAAGAGACAGATCACAGAGTTCTTCGTATGTGCTTACATACATGACATCGCTATTGCTTGGATTGGACAGACTCCAAACTGGCTTGCTGCTCTTCTTAGGCGCTATCCAAGCAACACCCTCGTAATTCCAAGTCCCAGAAGCAATAAGACCATTTCCATAATTTACATCAGGTGTGTAAATATGCGTGCCAGCAACCGTACTGTAAAGTCTATAAATCGCCTCTTCATCTGCTCCTACAGGATATGGAGTTATTGTAGGTATAACGGGTTCAGGCTTAACATCCGGATCATACTTCGGAATTCCGAATCCACGAATATAACGAGAGTTAACAGATATAACACGTCTGCGTACAGCATTATTGTTATTACCCTCGATTATAGTCATGGAAAGCCCGTTAACTGACTCAACAACACCTACATGATCCGCATGACCTGAACAGTCACCTTTCCCATTGTCATCCCAATCGTAGAATATAAGATCACCAGGCTGAGGCTTGAACGAGTCATCTTCTACCCACATATCATCTTCATAGAGCAAGTTGATCCACTCTTCGCAACCGCATTCAGTAGGACCTGTCCATCCGTTTGAAATAAGAGCTGCTGATGCAAATGTAGCGCACCAAGCATCATTTATTTTGACCTTATAGCCTCTTGCAAGTGGCTTGTGGTTATTGTAAATATCGAGAATAAACTTGTGATTAGGTTCCGTAACACCTACCCAAGACTGGCAGGTTCTTACAACATCTGACCTCTTCATAAATATCACTCCTTTACGTTTTCAAGCATTGCATCAAGATCTCTCTCTGTTTTATTGTTCTTCTTATATGATGCATTTGCTCCAGTTACGAATACAGCCAAGAATGCATGTATCGCAATGATCGTAGCGTTGATCTCTTTACCATAAGGAAGGCCCCAAATAGTAGCAAGCGCCAACACCAAATCTGCAAGCGGAAGCAACGCCCTAACAATGAAATTTAAAACATCATACGCTTTGTTTGAAAGTTTCATTGATTATTCTCCTTTCTTATACGCCTTCCTCCTCTTCAACTACCAATTCAGGGCTAGTTCCACTAGCACTAGGATTATTGGTATGAATAATAGTTTCAGGAATATGAAGTGAATCCTGATATGCTTTGGTTATATACTTCGGATTGGCAACTCCATAATTTCCGAGAACAGTTACTTTTGATGTGCCAGAAGGCTCTACAGTAACTGCCTCGTAATCTGAAGACTTACCAATCCTGTCACCTTCACCATAAAACTCAACCATAATAAAGCCTCCTTGTACAAATATGGATTAATAAGAAAAATAAATGGGCGTAACCTGGCATCAGGGAGGTTTACCAGGAGTG
>CADCQX010000266.1 GCA_902803695.1 Oscillospiraceae bacterium | reverse complement strand
TTACGAATCTTCCGATGAGATCATCAAAGTTTGCGAGAATATGTTCTGCATAGATACTTTCAGTATTCTTTACGTGCTTAGCGATCGTGCTTCTTACGAACTCAATCTCGTCAGAATCCGTAAGTCTTTGAAGAGAAACGAGTTCTTTGTTGCAACGCTGATCGAAATCTCCATTGGCATCGTATACATATGCGATACCGCCTGACATACCTGCAGCGAAGTTTCTTCCTGTAGCACCGAGAACGATTACTCGTCCGCCTGTCATGTACTCACATCCGTGATCACCAACACCTTCAACTACAGCTGTAGCGCCACTGTTACGTACACAGAATCTCTCACCTGCAATACCGCTTATATAAGCTTCACCTGATGTAGCACCGTAAAGTGCAACGTTACCGATGATCGTATTTTCTTCAGAACGGAATGTCGAATTCCTGTCCTTACGAACAACGATCTTACCACCGGACAATCCCTTACCGAGATAGTCATTGGAATCACCTTCAAGTCTTAATGTAAGACCGTGAGGAATGAATGCACCGAAGCTTTGTCCAGCAGAACCTCTCAAATGAATATCTACAGTATCTTCAGGAAGTCCGTTGATACCGTGTGCTCTTGTGATCGCACTACCAAGCTGTGTACCTGCTGCTCTATCCGTGTTATGGATCTCGAGAGACATATTTATCTTTCTTGACTCGTTGATTGCAGGTTCAGCAAGCGGGATCAATACCTTATAGTCGAGAGTATCTTCGAGCTTATGATCCTGTTCGATGATATGGTGTGTCAAAACAGTTGAATCAAGCTGTGGTCTATAAAGGATAGCAGAAAGATCGATTCCTGTTGCTTTCCAGAACTTGATAGCCTTATTGGCACGGAGCATATCAGATCTTCCGACCATCTCATCGATAGTCCTGAATCCGAGCTGAGCCATGATCTCTCGAAGCTCTTCAGCGATGAAACGCATGAAGTTGATAACATACTCAGGCTTACCTTCGAACTTAGCACGGAGTTTAGGATTCTGAGTAGCAACACCAAACGGACATGTATCCAGGTTACATACTCTCATCATTGCACATCCGAGTGCTACCAAAGGTCCTGTAGCAAAGCCGAATTCCTCAGCACCGAGGAGACATGCGATTGCAACGTCTCTACCTGTGAGAAGCTTACCGTCTGCCTCGACTGTTATTCTCGAGCGGAGGTCATTCAGGAGGAGTGTCTGGTGCGCTTCAGCAACACCAAGTTCCCAAGGAAGTCCGGCATTTCTTATGGATGTCCTCGGAGCAGCACCAGTTCCTCCGTCATAACCGCTTATGAGGACAACATCAGCACGTGCTTTTGCAACACCTGCAGCAACTGTTCCTACTCCGACTTCGGAAACAAGCTTTACGTTGATCCTTGCAAATCTGTTCGCATTCTTAAGGTCATGAATGAGCTCAGCCAGATCCTCGATAGAATAGATATCGTGATGTGGCGGAGGCGAGATAAGACCTACACCCGGTGTGGAGTGACGTGTCTTAGCGATCCAAGGATAAACCTTACCTGCAGGAAGTTGTCCTCCCTCACCAGGCTTAGCACCCTGTGCCATCTTGATCTGTATCTCTCTGGCATGTACGAGGTAATCAGATGTTACGCCGAATCGACCTGAAGCGACCTGCTTGATCGCACTCATCTTGGAATCACCGTTTGGCATTCTCTCGTATCTGGACGGATCCTCACCGCCTTCACCGGTATTACTCTTACCGCCGAGTCTGTTCATGGCTATTGCCAGTGCCTCGTGTGCTTCCTTACTGATCGAACCATAGGACATAGCACCTGTCTTGAATCTCTTGACGATGCTCTCTACTGATTCGACTTCGTAGATTGAGATAGGTTCCTTCGAAGGAACGAATTCCAAAAGACCTCTTATGGTACAAAGTCTGGTGTTTTCTTCGTTAAGGGTTCTGCTGAACTGTTTGAACAGATCATAGTCACCTTTTCTGACAGCATTTTGAAGCATGTAGACCGTCTTAGGGTTGAACATGTGATACTCACCGTCTTTACGCCACTGGTAAAGACCTCCGGTCTCAAGACCCTTCTGTGTGTCATTTGTCTTATATGCTGCCTGCATTCTCATATCGGCTTCTTTAGCGATCTCATCGAGACCGATACCGCCGATCCTTGATGCTGTTGATGTAAAGTATTCGTCTATAACATCTTCGCCGATACCGAGTGCCTCAAATATCTGAGCGCCCTGATAACTCTTGACTGCGGAGATACCCATCTTGGAAAGGATCTTAACGATACCGTGTCTTGCAGCTTCGATATAGTTATCGATCGCTTCTGTCTCGGTGATGTTAAGTCTTCCGTTTTGAGCTTCATCTGCGATAGTTGCATATGCCATATATGGGTTGATTGCAGATGCACCGTAACCAACAAGGAGTGCGAAGTGATGTACTTCTCTAGGTTCACCGGATTCAAGGACGATACTTGTCATGTGACGCTGTCCTTTTCGAACAAGATGCTGATGAAGACCTGATACAGCCAGAAGTGCCGGGATAGGACAGTTGTCACCGTCTGCGTCACGGTCGCTAAGGATAAGGATGTTATTGCCTTCTTCAACTGCCTTTGAAGCAGCCTCACAAAGATCATCCATGGCTTTCTTAAGAGCTTTACCGTCTCCGCCTGCCTCGAACAGGATAGGCAATACTTTAGACTTGAATCCGTCTTTCTTTATAGCTTTCAAAGCAGCAAGTTCATGGTCCTTGAGGATCGGTGATTCAAGAGCGATGTGTCTTGCATCGGATGCCTTAGGATCGATGATGTTACCTTCATTTCCGAGGTACATACGCTCCATGATAACGATATCTTCTCTTATTGAATCGATAGGAGGATTCGTTACCTGTGCAAAGAGCTGTTTGAAGTATGCATAAAGAAGCTGCGGCTTGTCTGAAAGTACGGCAAGAGGACTGTCGTTACCCATTGCACCAATGGCTTCATTTCCGTTTATCGCCATAGGAAGGATCATCTTCCTGATGTCTTCATATGTATAGCCGAACATCTTCTGCTTCTGTTCGATATCGGAAGGAACATCGATCGGCTTTTCTTTCTTGCAGACTGAAGAAAGCTTAACGATATTGTCATCGACCCACTTCTTGTATGGATGCTGGGAAGCGATGCTCTTCTTGATCTCTTCGTTTGTTATGATACGGCCTTCTTCTGTATCGATAACGAGCATCTTACCGGGCTTAAGTCTGTTCTTCGATGCGATCGTTTCCTCAGGAACATCAAGAACACCTGCCTCTGATGAGAGGATAACGTTACCGTCTGTAGTTACGTAATAACGTGCAGGTCGTAAACCGTTTCTGTCAAGAGTTGCAACGATCTGCTTACCATTTGTAAATGCGAGTGCTGCAGGTCCGTCCCATGGTTCCATGAGCATGCTGTTGTACTCGTAGAAAGCCTTCAGATTCTCGTCCATCTGATCATGCTTGATCCATGGTTCAGGTACCATCATCATAGCTGTCTCAGGAAGGCTTCTTCCGCACAATGTCAGGAACTCCAATGTGTTATCGAACATAGCAGAGTCACTGCCGTTATTGTTGATGATCGGCATTACCTTATCGATATCTTTGCCGAATGCATCTGTCTTGATGGAAGAACTTCTCGCGTACATCGCATTGATGTTTCCGCGGAGTGTATTGATCTCACCGTTGTGGATCAAATATCTGTAAGGATGAGCTCTCTCCCAGCTCGGGAATGTATTCGTACTGTATCTTGAGTGTACGAGTGCGAGAGCAGATTCAAATGCAAGATCTTTAAGATCAAGATAGAATGCATCCATCTGTTCAGGTGTAAGCATTCCTTTGTATACGATAGTGCCGGATGAAAGGCTTGCAAAGTAGAAATACTTAGGATCAGTCTCGGAAAGACCCATCGTCTTTGCTTCGAGAACCTTTCTGATGATATAGAGCTTACGCTCGAATTCTATTCCGGTTTTAACGTCATCGCTCTTACCGATGAAGATCTGAGCGATATACGGTCTGTTATCTTTGGATGTCTTTCCCAAAGAAACTTCATTAACAGGTGTATCACGCCAACCCAAAACTTTTTGGCCTTCAGCTTCGATAGCCTTGTCGATGGTCTTCATGCATTTAGCTCTGGCATCCGATTGTCTTGGAAGGAAAACCATACCTACGCCATACTCACCTTGTGCAGGGAGTTCTATACCTTCTTCAGGACATACTTTTCGAAAAAAGGCGTCAGGGATCTGCAAAAGGATACCTGCACCGTCACCTGTGTCTTCTTCACTTCCTGCTCCGCCTCTGTGAGCAAGATTTGCAAGAATAGTAAGACCGTCTTTCACCGTCTTGTGAGATTTTTTGCCGTGTACATTAACAACAAAACCGATACCGCACGCGTCGTGCTCGTATTCCGGCGAATAAAGACCTTGCTTTTTCATTGAGGTTCCTCCTCTTATTTTTTCTGAAATGATACTATCATTCTGCAAGTTAACATTCAACAACTTGCAATAACATAGATAAAAAACGATAATTTTCGTGTGTGATTATGGCGTTTTTGCAAGAAACATTCACGATTTATGCAACAGAGAAGTCGTTTTCGAGAACAAAAAGAACCATAACCGATCAGATAAACATGATTGGAAAAGATTAAAGATCCGGCTTACCGGAAGACGTCTTTGATCCTTCTCATAGCTTCCATGGTGTTGCCGTGAGTGTTGAACGAAGTGAGTCTTAAGTAACCTTCGCCGCTCGGACCAAAACCTGCGCCCGGAGTACCGACAACGTTCGCCTTCTGAAGAAGCTCGTCAAAGAAATCCCAGGATGAAAGACCGTTAGGACATTTTACCCAGATATACGGGGAATTCTTACCACCCGTGTATGGCCATCCCAGTTCGTCGAATGTTGATGTCATTACATCAGCGTTATATTTGTAGTATTCGAGATTAGCTGCGATCTCTTCAAGACCTGTCTTGCTGAGACAGGCTGCAGCTGCGCACTGGACAGGATATGAGACACCGTTGAACTTAGTTGTCTGTCTTCTTAGCCACATCTTCTGAAGCTTCATTCCTTCGCGAATAAGATCGTTAGGAACTACAGTGTAACCGCACCTTGTTCCCGTGAAGCCGGCTGTTTTCGAGAAGGAACAGAATTCTATTGCGCATTCCTTTGCACCCTCTACTGCAAAGATGGACCTAGGTACTTTCGGATCGGTTACAAAAGCTTCGTAAGCACAGTCGAAAAGGATCACCGCATCACGCGACAGAGCATAGTCGATCCAGACCTTAAGCTGATCCTTTGTGTATGCTGCACCTGTCGGGTTATT
>CADCQX010000265.1 GCA_902803695.1 Oscillospiraceae bacterium | reverse complement strand
CGCCGATCAGATCTCGAAAGATGTTACTGATGTTGACGGAATCGCTAATGAGGAGATCGCTCAGGTTTTCGGAAACAGGGCTATAAGAAATAATGCTCTTGACCGTAAATACATATCATCCATTGTTTTCAATGACAAGACAAAGCTTGATAAGCTGTCTTCGATAATACATAAGTATGTCTTGAAATATATTGCAGACCAGCTCGAAAAAGAGCGCGCAAGAGGCACAAAGTGTGTCGTTCTTGATGTGCCGATCCCTGTCGAAAAAGGCTTTGTAGATAAGTGCAATCAGATCTGGGTCGTTACTTGTGATACCGAGATAAAACTTCGAAGGCTCGTTGATCGCGGAATGACATTGGACGATGCCAAAAGAAGGATCGCGATGCAGATGACTGATGAGGAATACCTTAATATCGGTGATCACGAGATCAATAATTCAGGTTCGTTCGATGACCTCATTGCCAGAGTTGAGGAACTTATCAAGGAACAGCTCTACGAGAGAGGAATCAGGATATGATCGCCAAGATAGTTGTTATTGTCATGCTTGCTCTGTCAGTCATCATGATACCTGTGATCCTGGTCAAGGCTAAGCAGTTTAAGAAGTTCTTTTTGGCATCCGCTATCATATATGTAACCGGAAATCTTCTGATCACGGCTATAGTCTTTCTGAATCCGGATATTCCTCCTGTGTTTGCATTTATATCCGAGATCACCATATTGTTTGTTTTCAGTTTTTCTATGTACATGATCTATAAACTCGGCAAGAGCACAGAGGAAGTACAGAAAGCCCAGCTTGAAGCAGAAAAGAAGAAGCAGGAAAAATCAGTTGAATAACTACTGATGACAAATTCTCAAAAAAAGAGGATAATCAAGTTATCTGATTATGGGGGTGGGACTATATGAGTAAAAAGATGAGTAACATTTTGATCTCCGTCTTGTTTTTACTTCTTGGTATCGTACTTTTGATCTATCGTACGGGATTGGAAAGCAAAATCAAGCTTATCGTCGGTATCGCTATTATCGTTCTTGGTGTCTTCAGGATAATCACTTCTCTTATCAAGAATAAAGACGAGGATGCAAAATCCTCATCCGTCGGTGATTTTATCGTCGGTTTGATCCTGGTGGCGTTTGGTATAGTGATCCTCGCAGTCAATATGGCATTTGCTATAGTTATCGGTGCTTTCTTCATTTTTGCAGGTGTAAGAAGACTTTTGTATTCGCTCAAGACTTTCGATAAGAATCCGGGTTGGGTAGTTGCTTTCATTATCGCTATCCTGATCATCGGTATGGGCGTATTCTTTATCATCAAAAATGATTTTGCCATTAAAACTGTTATCCTTCTTGTCGGTATCACATTGATCGTTTTGGGAATCCAGGGAATCATCGCTGTTCTTTCCCGAAAAAAGAAGAATAAGAAGGTTAGTGATAAGGCAGAGAATGCATCTAAATGATCTATTAAATTGCTAAACAAAAAACGGGATATCATATCGATATCCCGTTTTTGTTACTTCAAAATAGTAAGATCAAACATTAAATCTGAAAAGAACGACATCTCCGTCCTTCATGACGTATTCCTTACCCTCAGATCTTACAAGACCTTTTTCTCTTGCTGCTGCATAAGTGCCGCATGCCATGAGGTCATCGTAAGCAACAACTTCTGCTCTGATAAAGCCGCGCTCAAAGTCAGAGTGGATCTTTCCTGCAGCCTGAGGAGCTTTTGTTCCGTTCTTGATAGTCCATGCACGGACTTCCTGAGGACCAGCTGTAAGGAAGGAGATGAGACCCAAGAGCTTATATGAAGCCTGGATCATCTTATCAAGACCTGCAGAATCGATTCCAAGATCATCAAGGAACATCTGTCTGTCTTCAGGCTCGAGCTGAGAAAGCTCTTCTTCAATCTTAGCAGAGATAACAACAACTTCGCTCTGTGTCTTAGCGGCGATTTCCTTAACTGTATTTACGTAAGGGATATCAGGATTCTTGATGTCGTCTTCAGCGATATTTGCACAGTAGAGAACCGGCTTCATGGAGATAAGCTGGCATTCCTTAGCGATAGGGAATTCTTCTTCATCAAATTCCAGAGATCTGGCAGGTTTTTCTTCAGAGAGACATGCATAGATCTTTTCATATACTGCAAGGATCGGAGCATAGGATTTGTCTCCGCCTTTCATCATCTTCTGTGTTTTCTCAATACGCTTTTCCATGATCTCCATATCAGACAGGATAAGCTCGAGCTCGATCGTTTCTATATCACGCTTCGGATCAGCAGAACCGTCGACATGTACAACGTTACTGTCGTCAAAACATCTTACGACATGGACGATAGCATCAACTTCTCTTATGTTTGAGAGGAATTTATTACCAAGACCTTCACCTTTGCTTGCGCCTTTAACAAGTCCTGCGATATCAACAAACTCGATAATAGCAGGGGTGTACTTCTGAGGATCATACATCTTAGCGAGCTCGTCAAGTCGTGAATCAGGTACTGATACAACACCGATATTCGGTTCAATTGTACAGAACGGATAGTTAGCAGATTCTGCTCCGGCCTTTGTGATCGCATTGAAGAGTGTGCTCTTTCCGACATTAGGAAGTCCTACGATACCGAGTTTCATTATTAATCCCTCCGATAAAATACCTATTAAATACAACAACGTATTCTAACACATATATTATTCTTTTCAAACTTGAGGGAAATGTAATTTATCTGAAAATCAACGCCCTGTTTTCAATGCTTTTGGAGATTTTGCGACGAAATTGTCGGTTTTTGTTTTTTTTGTCGATTTTTAAGGCTCCTGAAATTGCTATCATGCAAAAAAGCGAGGTGATCTAAGTGGCTAAGATAGTTACGGGAAAAGTATATTCAGCATTCGCGGACGGCTTGAACGGTGAGCCTGTTGTTATTGAAGTTTCGATTACACCCGGACTTCCGTCGTTTGATATTATCGGATTATGTGATGCGTCGATAAGGGAATCTAAAGGAAGGATCCTTACAGCGATCAAAAAGTCTGGTTTCGGCATTCCCAAGGGACACATAACAGTAAGCATATCTCCTTCATTTATCAAGAAAACGGGTTCTGGCTTCGATCTTCCGATTGCGATAGGCGTGCTGATGACTTCCGGCCTTATCCCGGGATTAGACAGTCTTCGTATTTTTGCCAGTGGTGAACTGGCATTAAACGGAGAAGTACACGGTACACCGGGAGCTGTCATGAGG
>CADCQX010000264.1 GCA_902803695.1 Oscillospiraceae bacterium | reverse complement strand
TGCATGAGAAGTCCTGCGAACTCGTACTTGTAGAGCTCGAGTCCGAAGAGAACGCCAAGACCTACGTCATCGATGCCGCCTTCCATAGCACGGTCCATAGCTTCCGTATGATAAGCGTAGTTGTGCTTAGGTCCTGTCGGATGGAGCTTCTCATAGCTTTCTTTGTGATATGTCTCCTGGAAAAGGATATATGTTCCGATGCCTGCTTCCTTGAGTTTTCTGTAGTTCTCGACTGTTGTTGCTGCGATATTTACGTTAACTCTTCTGATGGCACCGTTCTTATGCTTAATAGAATAGATGGTCTTTATACAATCAAGAATATACTCGATAGGGTTATTAACCGGATCTTCGCCGGCCTCGATAGCGAGACGCTTATGACCCATATCCTGAAGTGCGATAACTTCTTTCTTGACTTCTTCCTGGGTAAGCTTCTTTCTGCAGATGTGCTTGTTCTTCATGTGGTAAGGGCAGTAAACACAGCCGTTAACACAATAGTTGGAAAGATATAATGGGGCAAAAAGAACGATCCTGTTGCCGTAGAAATCCTTTTTGAACTGCTCAGCGAGAGCATACATCTTCTGTACGCGTTCCTCGTCTTCACATGCCAAAAGAACAGACGCATCACGATGTGACAAGCCTTTTCTATCTTCTGCTTTCTTTAAGATGGAGTCTACTAATTCTAGATTATTTTTGTTGGCCTCAGCATAATCAAGGGTTTCTAAGATCTCCTCGTGATTGATGAAGTCTTCAGCCTTCAGCGATTTTGGATCGTACATATTAAATTGTCCTTTCTTCAGAGTCAGATCGATTCTTTCTCTTTAGTCGTGTAGGTTATAACATATTTATATGAAATAATCAAACGTCATCGAAAACGGCGTTGGAATAGGCGGTTTTGGCCGATATTCCGTCTAGTTTACCGATCTTTCCGGATAGAGCACTGATCTTATCCTGAGGAGCATCAACAGAAAGGCAGATAATGCTTATACCTCTTTTATGATAGGGAATTCCCATTCTTCCGACTATGAATTCCGAATACTCGGAAATAATGTGATTCAATTCATCAATGGAAGACTTATTTTCGACGATAACGCCGATGACAGCGACTCTTTGTTGCATTTTCATCCCACCTTTCCATAAAAGGATACCATAACGGTTGAATATTTTTAAAAGAATGCAACAATATTATTTAGTTGTTCGTAAATAATTATGGAAGCAAATATGAAAGGAAATTTCTCATGTCTAGAAAATCAAATGCCATCAGACAAGCCACATTGGTATTGTGTAGCTTGCTTCTGATACTCTCCACGGTTGTGTTCATCGCCCCGAATTCGACACTCCGTGCTGATACCAAGGATGGTGAAGTAGTAAACGTCACTTCCACGGTTAATGTTCGAAAAGAACCGACAACTAAGTCTGACATCGTTGTTTCTATACCTAACGCAACAAAGCTTAAGGTTGAAGATACGGTCAGCGCTAAATCAGGCGATACATCAGGTTCTTCAAAATGGTGCAAGATCAAGGTCACCGTTAATAACAAGGAGTATTCAGGTTATATTGCAGAATCTTTCGTAAAGATCTCCAATACTACTTCAACAACAACTCCTACACCAACAGCAACTGCTACTCCGACTCCTGCCAGTACCGATAAGAGCTTCGAAGATCAGATCAAGGATTTTCCTGATAGCTATAAATCTGCACTCAGAGAGCTTCACAAGAAGCACCCTAAGTGGAAGTTTATCGCAGAGACATCTCCTAAGGATTGGACGGAAGTATTGAACCTTGAGACAAGAAGCGGTTGCTCACTCGTTCAGAATACAGCGGATAATTCTTGGAAGTCTAAGGCTTCTGACGCTTATGATCCTGCAACTAATACATATAAGGTTATAGATTCACCTAACTGGGTAAATGCATCCAGACCTTTGGTAGCTTATTACCTCGATCCTAGAAATAACCTTAATGATGACGGAATCTTCCAGTTCCTGGATCTTTCCTACGGCAATTCAGCTATCCCGAATAACCCTGATCAGTACGTTTCCAAGGTGCTTGCAGGAACATTCATGAACAATGCATCCGGTAAATATGCTGATTCAACACTTGAGTACAGCAAACTCTTTACCATTGCCGGTTATGAGTCATCAGTTAACCCTATCTTCCTTGCTGCAAGATCAGTTCAGGAAGTCGGATCCAACGGTAGCTCATCTTCAAACGGATCTACAGGTTTTTATAACTTCTACAACATCGGTGCTTATTCCGATGCTACAAATTCCGCTTATGTCGGACTTAAGTTTGCTCAGTACGGTAACGGCGTTAAGGATTCTGCTTATAACAAGCAGTATTTGATCCCATGGGATACCCAGGGTGACTCCATTATCGGCGGTGCAAGATGGATCAGTGATTTCTACGTATCTAAGGGTCAGAACACTATCTATTTCATGAGATTTAACGTATCTCCTAAGTCAGCAACTAAGACTTGCTATCACCAGTACATGACTGCTACGACATCTGCTACTGCAGAAGCTAAGAGAATGTTCAGTGCTTACGATAAGTCCGGTCTTGTAAATGCAGAACTTACATTTATCATTCCTGTTTACAAGGATATGCCGGCTGAAGCTTGTCCGCTTCCGACAAAGGAAAATGCTGCAAACGAGCTCCTTTATCGCGCACACGAACTTGTTATCGGCAGAAAGCCATCTAATGATGAGCTTAACGCTCTTAACAAGAAAGTAGCTGATGGTACGGATCCTGTAGCTGTAATCGCTACATTGTATGAGTCTTCTGAATTCCAGAAGAGAAATCTTTCTACTGATGATCAGATCAAACTCGTATATCAGGTACTTCTCAACCGTGATCCTGATGCTGAAGGTTTGAAGTATTATAAGGATCTTATGAATGAAGGTTACAGTATCCTTTATCCTTATCAGATCATCGCTTCAAGTAAGGAATGCCGTGACTTCTTCAATCTTTACAGTGTAGATGCAGGTACATACGTTGATACAGATAAGGTCGATGTAAATCTTAAGACCATCAAGCCATTTGTAGAAAGACTCTACTCAGGCTTTATGGGAAGAGAATATGATATCCCTGGCTTGAGATTCTGGATCAATCAGCTTGCTTCACAGACGGATTCCGGTCAAGACGTTGCTGCTCAGTTCTATAACAGTGCTGAGTTCCAGGGATTGAACCTGTCTGACGAAGAGTTCGTTAAGAGACTTTATACTGTATGTCTCGGAAGAGATGCAGAACCTGAAGGACTTCAGTATTGGTTGGATCAGCTCCAGAAAGAGCACTTCTCAAGACAGTATGTTCTTGCAGGATTCCTCAATTCTGCTGAGTTTAACAAGCTTTGCGATACATACAAGGTAAAGAAAACAACATATTCAAGTAATTCAACCTATAACCTCGCTTTCGATCAGGCTAAGGCAGAAGGTTTTATCACAAGACTTTACACATTGGCATTGTCGAGAGATCCTGATCCGGACGGATTCAATTTCTGGGTAGGAGAGCTTAAGAACGGTTCAAACGGTCGAGATGTATCTTACGGATTTATCTTCAGCCCTGAGCTTTCCAACAAGAATCTCAGCAATGAGGAATACGTTGAAGTAATGTACAAGATCTTCCTTGATCGTGATTCTGAACCGGACGGTAAGGCTTTCTGGGTTAAGGAACTCGATAATGGTGCATCAAGAGAATCTGTATTTAACGGATTTGTTTCTTCGAAAGAATTCGAGGGACTCTGTGTAGCGGCAGGCATTAAGCCGACAGCATCATTTAAAGCTTAAAAGGCCGAATATTCAGGCATTTCAAGGGCATCCCTTTGTGGGGTGCCCTTTTTATATGAGGTAAAAATGTGGCAAAGGAAAAATGTTGCAACACTATGGAAAAACGCTTCGTCAAATAAGTGTCGGTAAAACGACAAGAATATTTTTCGGAGGAAAAAAATGAAACTGAGAAAGACATTAAAAATGCTCGTACCGATTCTGGCTCTTGCCATGATCATTGGTGCATGCAACAAAGCTGAAGTTAAGGAAACAAAGGAGACAAAGGATACTACAGCTGAAACAACTACAACAGAAACAACAGAAAAGGAAGATAAAGAAGAGGAAAGCGAAGATATCGATGATGACGATGACAGCGTTTTTGTAGAGTTTGATTATTCGGATTATGTTCCTGATCAGAATATCGAGATCGATGAAAATTATCTGAAATTCTATGATTATGATGCATTCTACACATCAGATTTCTTTCCGGAGGCGGAGTATATAGATTCCACAGATGGAATAACCAATGAGATCATCAAGGAAGAGGCTCAGAAATTATTGGATCAGGGCTATCTTATGATGACTGCCGAGGAAAGTGCGAAGGGACTTTCAGGTACAGGTATCAATGATGAAGACGGTATGGGAATCGCTTATCTTTATAATGGTATCATCGCATGGAAAGAAACAAATACAACATATGACAGTACTGAGTGCTATATAGCATCTCAGGATATCGTTGATCAGATGGGCTATATCCTTACCGGTGATGAAAACGGTATCCTCACATATAAGGATGATCCGAAGAAGATGTGTCCTTCTGATGCAGAAATTACATATGACCCTGAAAAGGAACTTTTAACGATTGTAGATCATTATGAATGGGATGCATCTAATGCTCCTGTAGGCTAATAGGCTTTTACAATAAACGGGAAAAAACGAAATGAGTTGAACTAAGAAACCTCAAAGTGATCATTCACTTTGAGGTTTTTCTTATCATAAGCTCTTATCAAGTTTGAAGTAATTGTTTAACTGGCACTTTGTATTGCCGTTATAAAGCTTAACTCGCTTATCAGCCTTTGCTCTGTTGGCCTTTTCGAAGGAATCATCAGGAGTGATGACCGAGAGTCTGACGCCTTTCTTGCAGAGACCCTTTTTGGTTAAGTAGTTAAAACCTATCATCTTATATATCTTATCGGCCTCTTCCTGTGTAAGAAGTCGATTTCCGTAGGGCGGATTGGTTATGACAAGGTGACGGTCAAAAGACGTCAGTTTGTTAAGTGCTTCAATAGTCCTGTCTTTGGCATCTGCAACGTCAAATCTTATGAATGATTCAACACCTGCATTCTTTGCGTTCTGACGGGCATTTGAGACTGCTTTAGGGTCGATATCCGATCCGAAATAAAATATATCATCGATAGGATCACTGTTTTCAAGGCTCAAAGCCTCTTCGCGGGCCATATCATAAGCTTTAGGACCAATGTAGGGAAGGGTC
>CADCQX010000263.1 GCA_902803695.1 Oscillospiraceae bacterium | reverse complement strand
CAGTCTAGGCATCATATAACCCCTGAACATCAACTCCTCAGAGAAGCCCTGCGGTATCCACATCATGATATAAAGGAAGAACAGAAGTCCCGATTCCTCAGGGATTCCGATGTCGCCTATCTCGGCCGTTCCTGAGACCACGAGAAGAAGTACGACGGATCCCATCATCACAAGTCCCAGGATCATTCCCTCAAGATAATCGAAAATGCCCTTCTTGACCGTAGTATTTAATCCCATGGTCGATATCTTGTTCTTCTCGAAAAATCTTACCTTTACGATATACGTTGCGATCAGGACATAATAACCGAGACCCATGAACAAAATAAATACCGGATGTGACATGAACAGATTGAAAAGATCGAAAACTGTCGTAATGACTTCAGTCGGTTCCCTTAAGCTCTTTGCAGTTTCGATTATATCGTGGAAGAATGTGCTCTTGCTCATGATAACCGCTGCAGGTATGAGCGCCAGGACCTGTATGATCGAGAGTACTACAAGAGGGAAACGGATATGATGTCTCAGAAGCTTAGGCGTAGTAACATATTCCTTCGGGATGAATCCGAAGATAACATCCTTCGGAGGACGTGAAGTCCTCTCGATCTGCTTTGAAAGCTGTTTCCTGTACTTTGCTGCCTGCTTATCAGAATATGATTCAACGGTAGTGGAGAATCTTTCTGTCTTCATCAGTATTCCGGAGAAAACAGTGCATATTGCGCTAAGCGCAACAGTTGAAACAGTACATATGACCACATCGATCAATTGGATATCTTCATTCAGGAGACTCTGACCGATGCCGTAGAAATGTCCGTATACCGGAATCCAGTAATAGAATCTGGCGATGTCATCTGCGCCCTGCATGCACATGATGCAAACGCCCAGAAGCAGGAAGAAGACAGGCAGGAAAGCGGTCTGCGCCGCAACTACCGTATCGTTCATAACGGAGATCATCAGCGTTAAGGATGAGATCAGCAATGCCAGAGATATGATAAGCAGAAGTCCGTATATAAGTCCCGGTGCACTGAAGAAAAACGGCAGGACACAGATTATCGGATAGCAGATCAGTGCCGGCAGCATCGTTGCAAGGCTAATGCCCGCCAGATTTCCCGTAACAATGGTCCTTACTTTTACAGGAGTAAGAAGAACAGCCGTTAGCGTGCCCTTTTCTTTTTGACCTGCGATTACATTGGTTCCTTTACTCATGCCCAGATAGAGCATAACCACAAAAGTTATGAGCGGAACGATCGTCTTGGCAGCATATCCGATGATGTATTCCGCCATTCCTTTTCCTTCGGTATCGATAGGTTTCTGTTCGGAAACGAATATCTCCTCTTTGGTAACGGTGACATCGGCTTCGATCTTGAGATAGTCCTGATATCCGTCCATTACATTATCCATGAAGTTGGACTGCCACGTCGTATACTTTAATTTGTCGCTCAGGATATAGGTCAATACCTGTGCAGTCTCACCCTTTTTGACAGTCTTATCAAAATCCTCAGGGAAGAAGATAGTCATGAACGCTTCGTTTCTTTTCATCAGGGTAGAGTATTTTGAATAATTGTAAGCGGCATCATACGGATAACGTCTGATGCTCTCGCTTATCTCCGGGTGCTCCGAATAGATAAATGAATTGAAGGATTCAGGTGCATTGATAACAATAACACGCTTGTAGCCTTCTCTGGCATTGAGCTGGTTGAGCCAGTAAGAAGTGAAGACATTCGTGATCATAAGAATGAACGCAAAGATAAATACAACACTTACCATAAATGTTGTACCGGACGCTTTGGCGCCTCCGTTTCCGTTGCGGCCAAAAGCTTTAAGGAATATTGCCTTGAAAGCTCTTATGTTCATGTTTACTCCTTATGATGCTCCGAATAGATCTTAAAGAAAGCTTCCTCAAAATTCTTCGAATCGGTTTGTTCTGTCAGTTCCGCTGCAGATCCCGATAAAACGAGTTTTCCGTCGACCAGTATTCCTATCTCGTCGCAAAGGCTCTCGGCGAGACTGAAGATATGAGTCGACAGTAAGATCGTCCTTCCCTGGGACTTAAGTTCCAGAAGGTAATCCGTAACGAGTTTAGATGTCAGGATATCAAGTCCGTTCGTTGGCTCATCGAAAATGATGAGAGGCGGTTCATGTATGAGACTTATCGCAATACTGACTTTCTGTTTCATACCGGTAGAAAGATCAACGATCCTCTTATCGGCGAACGGTGTGATCCCGAATCTGTCAAAGTCCTGCTGTCTCTTATCCTTGATGTACTGCTTCGGTATCTCATAAAGCTCGGCAAAGAAGTTGTAGAGCTTGTTTGGCGTTGATATCGGATCGAGTTTGACTTCCGTGGTCAAAAAACCGATCAGCTTATGGATCTGCAGAGTATCTCTCGGTGCTTTGTAGCCGTTTATGTATATCTCTCCTGCAGTCGGCTTCAAGAGAGTCGCTATCATTTGCATCAACGTTGTCTTACCGGCTCCGTTAGGACCCAGCAGACCGTAGATGGTTCCTTTGTCGACGGAGAAGCTTACATTATCGACGGTAAGCTTATCTCCGGTATATCTTTTGCTAACATTTACGACATCAAGCATCATATGATCCGTCTCCAATCTTCCTGAACGTGCGGTACAAGATCAATGCACCTACCAGGATGTTAATAAGTGATGTCAGGACTAAAAGATACCATCTGACATCTGTAGCGAAGATATCCCTCATTGCACAGAGTGTACCGTGAACAGGGATCATGAATTCCAATGCAAAAGGAGGCGCGCTCCTTGCCATCTGCAGGAAAAACTCCAAAAGGAACAGGATCAGCGGGAACTGAAGGTTCATAAGGATGTCCTGCATTTTTTCGAGAGAGAAAACGATCGAGACGCAGACCGCGCAAAGAACGAATGAAGCAGGCGGGATCACGAGCAGGAAAGCTATGAATTCCTTAAGCGTGAGGACCATTCCGAACGGTATCAGCGACATCGAGTCGTTACGTATGTTCATCCAACTTGCCAGGAAGAGTACGCCATAGGTCACGACAGCCGATATAAAGGAGACTACCGTTACCGCAGCAGCTTTTCCGCCGAAGATGGAAGAAGGGGATAGAGGCGTCATTATGAGCTTCTTCATAAAGCCTCTGTCACGCTCAGCAGCAAAGATGTCGCACGACAGTGAATATACGCAGTAGTAAAGAAGCAGCAGGATGATTCCCGGGATTATCACTGCAGCCTGTTCGTTAGCAGTGCCTCGGTTCTTGATCACAGCCGTGATAGGGTTGAAATCATCGGCCTTGAATCTATCCCAACCGATCTTTTTATACTTGCCGGAGAGTTCCTCGAAACAATAATCCTTATACTGTTCCAGTTCCTCCTGCTCAAATTGGCTGGCCTTCTGGTACATCGTTATTGATGCATCATTGAAGTAGAGCTTAACTTTAGCTTCGGATTTCGGTGTTGAATTGCCGTTATAAAGCTCTTTATAGAAATTCTTGATCTCGCGTTCAAACCTGTCACTAAACTTAACGACCAGATTTCCGCTCTTGGCGAGCTTCTTTATGTCTGAAGAGGAAATATCTTCTTCATCTTCGAAAACAAACTCTTTGCTGAAAGTATAGTAATCGCTCTCGACATAATCTATGAAAGAGTCGGGAGCGTTAACAACTATGATCGGCTTTTGACCTATAGAACCTGTAGTCACGTAGTTGATGAGAACAGGGAAGAGATTTAAAACGACCATCATAAGAACAGCCGGCAGCAAGAACACGGCAAGTGCCTTGCGCCAGTTTGTAACTATCCTCTTTAATTCCCACTTAAATATGATGATCGTTTTACGCATAGACAGATATTATACTATACTTTTGATCTTTTAAGTTAATTTAGAGGTTTGAAGATCGGTTTGTCGATTGGAGGCAACTCGCCGTCAAAGTCTAACTCATCGTTTTTCATTGGATCTTTGTTCTCGGTAAGCACTCTGTCCTTATCCGTGAAAACGTGTACCTCTTTTAATCCGTCAGGTTCCGCGTATTTCCTGTTGATAGGAACATGATAAGAAAGAGCAAAAGAGTTTTTCTCAGAATTGTTGATCCTGTCTTTACGCGTGTTGAACAAGATGCCGTTTGTGTAAAACGATGCATCTCCCTTAGAATCACCAAGATCGTTTGATTTGGCAAGGAGCTTTGCAAAGATGAAGAAGACCAATCCAAAGCCCAGGCCCGGTGCAAATATGATCGCCAAAAAATTACCCATCTCTTATTCCTGCCTTTTCTTAACAAAATTGAATATCGCCTGTTCCTGAGTAAGATTGATACTCTTGATGACTTTTCTGATCCTTGCGATTCCGACCGAGAAGAGTGCGATAACTCCGGCGATGATAAATCCGATGATCTTTCCGTTGTTGTTTGAAGAATGACCGGACGAACGCGTAGACAGTAGCGGTGGCAGGGTATACTTGAACATAAAGAAGAAAACCACGGTAAGAATGATTCCTGATGCGATCAAAAGCGTGTAGAATAATGCTTTGTTCCACGGTACACCGCAGACGACTTTTCCGGATTCTCCGTTTACCAGTATCGTATTATGTTTTCCCTTGAAGTCATATGTAACAAACCATGCAGGGAACATAGCATAGTTTAATGTGTCATAATCAATCGCTGTGTCATACATGGAGGATATGACTTTCTTTGAGGAAGCGCCTTTTACGTCATCGATCGCCGATTCGTTAAAGTATTCCTGAGCTCTCTTGCCTACGGCTCTTCTGAGGTCATTATATGTTACATCGGATATGTTTGAATAAAAGCCTCTGAGGTAGTCTTCATCGAACTCCTTCATGTTTGATGTGTTATACGGTTCGAGTCTTGAACTGCTCTCATCAGAGAGAAGAACGGATGCATCCAAAGGAAGCCTTCTTATCTTCATTCTTCCTGCTCGTCCGAAATATCTTGTTACGGAATTCTTTCCGCTTTTTACCTGTCCCTGAACGACAACCGAACCTGAAGTCTCGGCATCAACGATCCAATAAGGAATATAGATTCCTCTGACGCTGTCCGGTTTGAAGTTCTTTATCTCCTTAGGAATGAAGATACCCTTGTTGAAGCGCGTGCGAATGATCGAAACAGCCTCTTCCTTGGATACCTGGAAAGGAATGATATACTGCGGTTTTTTCTGCTTTGAGACTCTGCTGAATACAACAGCCGAGTTACCGCAATAGATACAATTCGTGGATGCTTCGGTTCCGTTGATGATGATCTCACCGCCGCAGTTATTACATGTGTAGATATAACAATCCAGGAACTCTTCCTCGTCGGTTCCGTAGATGTCGTTCATTGATTGTGCCTGCTTATCTTTCAGCAGGTCTTTGTTTTCTGCTTCAATTTCTTCCGGCAGGAACATTCCGCCGCAGAATTCGCAGACCATTTTCTGCGTCTTCGGATCGAAAACAACCGCTCCGCCGCAGTTTTTACATAAAGTTGCCATCTCATACTCCTCTTTTTAACTCAATACTAAAATCTTATAGCAATGGTTAATTAAAAACAATGATGTCATTCCTTATTTATATAAAATAATATATTTTTTATACCAAAATAAACTGTGTTATACTTAAAAAAAATCAAAACATGGTTTAAGGAGATTTGGACTATGAAGAAAAGCAAGAAAACCGCACTCATAGCTGCTTCATTCGCTCTTGCAATGGGAATGACAGGCTGCGTACCTCCGGATGGTAATAACGAGACCGAAGTTAGTGTCAGAACTAAGGAATCTGTTGAGACTTCCGATATTCAGACAGATTACGGCGCTCCTATCGATACAGATGTTCAGACAGAATACGGAGCTCCTATCGAAGAAGATCCGCAGACGGATTATGGTGCTCCTATTGAATATGAGGATCCTTCCGAATCAGAGATCGAGGACGTATACGGACCTCCTGTAGATTACACAGAAGAGACATAAGTAGAGGGATCATTCGTGTTTGACGTAAATATCAAGAAAGAAAATCTGGAGGCTCTCCGTAAGTACAGAGAGACTCTGTTTAAAGAGCCTCAGTTGAAGAATCTCTTTTTCGAGATGACACTTAGGTGCAATGAGAATTGCCTTCATTGCGGAAGCCGCTGTAACGAAGTCAAGGTAGAGGAGCTTCCTGCTGAAGCTTACATGAGAGTCCTTGATGAAGTTAAGGAGAAGCTCGGAACCGGCGGCAAGATGATAGATGTTACAGGCGGAGAGCCTTTGCTCCGTAAAGAGTTTTTCGACATCATGGGCTATGCTCATAAGCTAGGTTTCAGCTGGGGTATGACAAGTAACGGTACACTTATCGATAAGGAATGTGCCCGTAAACTTAAGGAAGCCGGAATGCGTACGATATCAATAAGTATCGACGGCCTCGAGAAGACCCACGATGAGTTCAGAAGAACTCCGGGCGGCTACCAGAAGGCGATGAGAGGTATCAACAATCTTATCGAAGAAGGCGGATTCAAGCATATCCAGGTAACTACCGTTGCTACTCACAAGTCCATCAAGGAACTTGATGAGCTTTATAAGATATTCGACAAGATGGATATCGATTCATGGCGTGTCATCGGAATTGAACCGATGGGAAGGGCAAAGGACTATCCTGAGCTTCTTCTGACTCCTGATGATCAGAAATATCTGTTCGAATTCATCCGTAACATGAGGATCAAGGGCGAGCCTGTATGCTATGGCTGCAGCCATTACCTCGGATTGGAGTACGAGAGGGAAGTCCGTGACTGGTATTATATCTGCACGGCAGGCGTTTATACGGCAAGTGTCGCATGTAACGGCGACATCCTTGCATGTCTTGATATCGAGCGCCGTCCTGAACTGGTTCAGGGTAACGTCCTTAAGGACAGCTTCGTTGATACCTGGCTTAATAAGTTCCAGGCATTCAGAAGAAATCTCAGTGACGACAATGAGAAGTGCAGTCAGTGTCCTGATAAGGATTACTGCCACGGCGGAGCTTTCCACAGCTGGGATTTTGATAACAAAAAGCCGCTGGTCTGCTTCAAGGACGTTCTTTTCTGATCAAAATTATTCAGTACATCAAAATAGGGGGATAGTTCATTAAGAACTGTCCCCCTATTTATGGTTAAGCCGAGTAATCTAAATTAACTTTTGACATACTCGCCGTACTTCTCGGCGATGATGTCCCACTCAAGATCAAAGCGACTCATGTGCTTCATGAAAGCAGCGCGTACAGCGGTCTTATCTTTCTTCTTAACAGCATCAAGAATACTCTTATGATCTTCTATGATCTTATGATCCTTTACAGCGTGAAGACTTAAGCTTCTAACGCGGTCGAAGTGAAGGCTCATGAGACTTACCATGTAATAGCACTGCATCTTATTGCAGATGCGGTAGAAAATCTTGTGGAATTCATTATCAAGTTCAAGGAACTTCTCCTTATTCTTGTCGTTATAGAATTCCTGAAGGTGAATGATCTCCTCGAGTTCATCGATATCCTCTGCAGAAGCTACATCGCAAGCTTCCTCCAAAACAGCACTCTCGATGCACTTACGGAGGAATCTTGACTCGTTGATGAGTTCAGGCTCAATATAGGACACAAAGCAACCCTTCTGAGGGAAGATCTCTATTATCTTAGACTTGGAAAGCTCTAAAAATGCCTCATGGATAGGTGTTCTGGAGAGGTTGAGCGTATTAGCGATTTCCTGTTCTCCAATCAAGCTTCCCGGCTTGATCTCCATGTTTATTATGTTATCCCTTACGATCCTTAGGGCGTAATCACGATTGTTCTCGTAATCAAACTTAGGTGTAATTATCATGTTTCAGTATCTCTTTCAATTCTGACAGTTGTTGGTGTTTGCTCACAAACACAACACAATTATTTTCTATTATCTTGTTAAAAGTGTCAAGAAAAACGAAACTTAACCGACATATTTGGTGATTGTGCTCAAAACCGCGCCTTCACCTTTTAGCATATCTGACAACATGGATTCGATCTTTTCTTTGAGTCCGCATTCCACCAGATCCGCTGCAAACAGGGATTTGTTACGGAGAAGACCGTCAATGTTTCCGAAAGCACTCTGAGGGTCACCGAATTTGACATTTGAGAGTTCTTTTTGGAGGTCTTCCATCAAAGGATCTGAGCTGAGATCCATCTTGTTTCCGTTATCGTCAATGCCCAAAAGGTATCTGAACCAGCCAGCGATCGTAAGCGGGATATACGTAAGGGAAGTAACGTCCAGTTCATCTGATGCGATATATGATTTGATGGTCTCGCCAAAGCGGATCGGCACCTTAAGGCTCGTATCTGTAGCAATTCTCTGCGGTGCATCAGGGATATAAGGGTTAGGAAGTCTTTCCTTGATAACTTCTGTTATAAACGCCTCAGGGCTCAGGATCTTAGGATCGGTAACAACCTTCAGACCTTCATCGTATCCCATCTTTGTTATAAGGGATACCAATGTAGGATTCTTCATCTCGTCGGAGATCCTCGTATATCCCAAAAGGCATCCGAATACAGCGAGGGAAGTGTGGAGAGGGTTAAGACATGTCGTAACCTTCATTCTCTCGGATTTGTTTACCGTGTCGCGGTCAGTCATGTAGACACCGGCCTTCTCGAACTGAGGTCTTCCGTTAGGGAAGGAGTCCTCGATAACGAGGTACTGCGGTACTTCCGCATTTACGAAAGGAGCAATAAAAGTGCCTCTGTCAGTCGTAATAGGAGCCATGTCATCGATTCCGAGATCATCCTTGATCATCTTTTCAACGGAAGCGTCCGGCCTAGGTGTGATCTTGTCTATCATGGACCAAGGGAAAGAGATCTTTGTCTCGTCATTTAAGTAAGCGATGAACTGATCGTCCACAAATCCCTTTTCCTTCCACATAGATGCGATCTCCAGGATGCTGGATTTGAGCTTGTCGCCGTTATGGCTGCAGTTGTCCATGCTGACTACTGCGAGCGGCAGGGCACCGTTCTTGAATCTTTCCAGGAGCATTGAACAAACGATACTCATTGCGTGATTAGGGCATGAAGGACCGTTTTCGGCGTCGCTTACTACAACAGGAAGGAGATTGCCGTCCATGCTTCTCAGGGAATAGCCCTTCTCGGTGATCGTAAAGCTTACGAGCTGCAGGGAAGGAGCGGTAAAGATCTTAACGAGCTTCTTATGGTCTTCCTCGTATTTGAAATTCGCACACAGAGCGAACGGTATGCTTCCGATCACTTCGTACGAAACGTCGCCGGTCGGCTTAAGGTCAGCCATGAGCGTCAGATTGTCGTGCGGCTTATAGATCTTGTTGATGATCTCATAGTCAAAAGTATCCGCAGCGATAACGCCGGTATCGGAAAGTCCCTCGTTCAGAAGGACCTGTGCTACCCTTGCGATAAATCCTCTGAAGATATTTCCTGCTCCGAAATGTATCCATGTCGGATTCTTCTCCGTATTCTCGAAAACAATATCCGAATCAAATCTCGGGAGGATGATCCCTTTCTTCTCAAATTCGGAACGTTCCTTCAAAGCTTCTTTGTTCAACTTCATAACCGTGCCTCCTAAAACACTTATCTTGAGTTTTAAAATAGAACCGATGCGCCTGCATCGGTTCTATGGTTATAGGCTACAAGAAACAAAAACCCGGAGCATATCTATTATGAGGGGCAAAATATTATGCGTTCAGTTTTTTCACAGCTTCCCATAAGCCCAATATATAACTTGCGCCAAGAGCACGATCATAAAGGCCATAGCCCGGACGACCGGTCTCTCCCCAGATCATTCTTCCGTGATCCGGTCTGATATATCCGTCAAAACCTGATTCATACAAATTCTTGACGATAGCGAACATGTCAAGATCGCCGCACTCTGAAAGATGAGCGGACTCGTGGAAATCAGTATCGGATGTATGGAGTACGTTCCTCAGATGTACGAAAGGAACCTTGCCCTCAGAGGCAAATTCCTTAGCCATGGAAGGAACGTCATTATTCTTGTTAGCACCCAGACTTCCTGTGCAGAGGGTAAGTCCGTTTCTCTTGCTCGGGTTAAGAGCAAGGTATTTTCTGATAGCTTCAGCATTATTAACGACCTTTGGAAGTCCGAAAAGCGGGAACGGCGGATCATCAGGGTGAACGCCGAAATCGATATCATACTCTTCAGCATAAGGGATGATGGCATCAAGGAAATACTTGATATGCTCGAAATACTCATCCTGGGAAACGTTCTTATAAAAATCGATATCGGCTGCCATCTGAGGGAAACGCTCAGGCTCCCAACCCGGAAGGGTGAGATTATTGGCTCCGTCGATCATGTCCTTAGTCATCATCTCAGTTGTGAGTGAAGATGCGTACTTGTGGCTATATGCCATGCAATTGCTGCCGTCCGGAAGAGGGAGGTAGAGATTACTTCTATACCAGTCAAGGACCGGCATGAAGTTATAGCAGATGCAT
>CADCQX010000262.1 GCA_902803695.1 Oscillospiraceae bacterium | reverse complement strand
CTCGGGATCTCCGACTGCTCTTATGACCTTATCGTTTATGTCTTTTACGCCTCCGAAAAGGTCCACCGGTTCTCCCGTTGAATCTATGTAGATCGCGTTCATGGTGAAGTCTCTTCTTGCCACATCATCTTCGATATTTCTGGATAACGTTACCGATGAAGGATGCCTGTGATCTTCGTAGGTTCCTTCGACTCTGAACGTGGTGATCTCAATATTCTCACCGTCAAGGTGAGCGACTATGGTGCCGTGTTTTTTTGAAGTGTCGATGGTCTTGATGCCTGCTTCATTTAAGATGGCGATGCCTTCTTCGGGAGAAGCATTTGAAGCCACGTCATAATCATCGGGGATCCTTCCCATGATGATGTCACGGGCAGCTCCGCCGACCACGTAGGCCTTAAAGCCGTTTTCGTCATATAGTCTCAAGACTTTGGTTACGTAATCCGGAAATATATTCTGCATTATCATTTATGTAAGTGCCGTTAATATCTTTCGTAGTGCTTTGTCGTCGATAGTCTTGTCGAGGACGTAAGTCCTTGCTTCCTTCGCGACTTCATTGACAAGATAATCGATGTCTCCTGCCTGCACGACAGGATCGTCGCCTTCGTCGGAAACCTTGCCGTAGAGTCTTTCCAGATTGTAGATAAATGACTCGGCAGCTACGTCGCTGGCAAGTGTTGATGAACAGAAATGCGAAGCTTTGGCAAGGTCTGCGAGTCCGTCGCAGATCTCGGGATTACCCTGCAGTTCTTTTAGGACGAGGATCAAGATCCTAGGAAGACACTTGCCGTGGACCATGTTGTATTTTGAGACGAGCGTATGCATGATGATGTGAGCATAACCGATTCCCGTTTTTCTGGTGGAAAGACCGGAATAAAAACCTCCGACGGCGATCTGTTTTCGAAGAAAGGTATCGGTGGAATTATTGCTGAACTTCTCCAGATTTTTGAAAAGGATCATGCTGGAATTTATCGCACTCGCTCTGTATTCAGGATAGAATTTCGCGACCGGACTTATGTACGCCTCGATGGTTACGCACAGAGCCGTAAGAGCGGACGAGACAGTGTTTTCGAAAGAAACACGCTCGGAAAAATCGGTGTCGACGACAACGATGTGCGGTACGAGATTGCCGCTTATGACGGTCCTCCATTTCTTTGCAGTGTTGTCGAAGAATTCAGCGCTGGCCGTTGTCGATGAAGCGCAGTTCTCGGTCATGATCGTGCAAAGAAGCGGGATATCGTTAGGAAGCTTATCTACGCCGACGATCTGGCTGATGGCTTTGACCGGGTTTGCAGACAAAGCGGCGATAAGCTTGCCGCAGTCGATCTCACAGGTTCCGCCGATGGTGACTATGGTGTCGCAGTTATATTCGCCGTAAACTTTGAGACCGCCTTCGATGTCCCTGTCCATCAGGATCATCTCGGTCTGACAGAATACGAAAGTCCTGAAGCCTTCGTTATTCAGGCTATCCATGAGTTCGTTGAAAGGACGGAGTTTTCTTATCGTGTTATTGCAGATAATGAGGATCCTTCGGGAGCCCCTGACCTTAAGTTCATCGACAAGATGCAACCTGGCATCATCATCCACAAAAAGACTTTGGGAATCGACGTTTGACTGGTTCGCATATTTTGTAAATCTTTTCTTGCCGACCATTCAAGTACTCCTTTTTGAAATCAAATTGTATTATAACATCAGTATAAACTTCAAAAAAGTGTGATTTAATTAATAAAGGGTTATATGACCGGAACGGGAGGAAATATATATGACATCCAGATCAGGAGCACTTATCAAGAATCCTAAGGCTATCTCTGCCGTATCTTTCGAAAACTACACGCTCACATTAAAGACGTCCGTCTGCGCATACCAAAGCAGCATAACCGGAAAATCTCTGACAAGATCGGATGTTCCGGGCCAGATGACCATCGAGATATCGGCATGCAGTTCTAATGCCATAAAGGTCAGATACGTAAATCACCGTTCAGGTCTTAAAGTTCCGAAGAAATACATCGAGACAAAACCGTCACAGTACGGCGAGATCGAAGAGACGGAAGAAAACATCGTCTTCAAGTGCAACATGTTTGAAGCACGCATCTCAAAATCCGATGTATTCGGTATAGATTTTTATTACTACGGAAAGTTCATCACATCAACAAGAGCAAATAACGGCGGAGCATCTTACATAACAAGTTCCGGTGTTGCTTCACAGTATAAGGTATCGACTAAGGCAGCAACGGGCGAAGCATTGTCATTCAATCCTGACGAGCAGCTCTACGGACTTGGTGCAAACGGCGCCGCACTCCTTCTGAACGGTTCCGAGGTACACGCAGCTAACAGGTCGCGTCAGGGAGCTCAGACATCCGATTACCAGAAAGTTCCTTTCTACATCTCATCTGCTAAATACGGTGTTTTCGTAAACTCCATCGACACCGTTGATTTCTCATTCGGAACACAGTACGATTCAGCAGTTTCATTCTCGACAAACGACGAGGAATTGGAATACGTTATCTTCGCGAGCGAAGACATGATGAGCATCTTAGGTCTCTTCAACGGTTTCCTGGGTATCTCACATCCGGCTCCATCCTGGAGTCTCGGAACGGCGGTTGTTTTCGAGGACGATAAGACTATTACGTCTGAGGATATTCTCAAGTATGCGGATACGAGTGAGAACAGCGGCATCCCGTTAAGCGAGATATGGCTGTCAAATCTCTGGCTGTCACCGAGCGATCCTCTGGGATTCTCTTTCGACCTTACGAGGTTCCCGAACCCGCAGGATTTCCTCAGAAAACTTCACGAGAAGGGCATCCGCGTTGGTGTTACTGTTACGCCTTATATCAGTGAGGATTCAGAATTCTTCGACGAGTGTCTCGAGAACGATATCCTCGTAAAGACAACTGACGGCATCATCTACATGCGCGACACGGAATGCGCGGGCGCCGCTCTGATCGATCTTACGAACGTAGGCGGAAGATCATTCGTCCAGCAGAGAGTCGATGCTCTCCTCCTCATGGGAGTGGACATGATCGAAGCAGGTTTCAGATATACACTGTTCGACTTCGCGGACGACGAAGTATCGTTCTCCAATGGCCTCTCGGCTTCCGAAGTCAACGATTCATTCTGCATGCTCTTCAACGAATCAGTATTCGAAGCAGTATCCAGGACCAACGGACATGCGAACGCCATGGTGATCTCCAATGCGGTATCCACGGGTGCACAGCTTTATCCGTACACAAATGTCATCGCCGAGAACAAGACATTCGGTGCGATGAGCAGTGTTCTTAAGCGCTGCCTGTCTCTGGGACTTTCCGGAATCAACACAGTAAATATCGACACACCGTTGCTCACACCGGGCGCTGATGATGCGATCTTCACACGCTGGGCTCAGTTCGGACTTATGGCTCCGCACATGAGATTTACGGTCAACTGCAATACTCCTTTGAGTGCTTTCGCAGGAGCCGTCGATACCATCAAGCTCTTCTCGGGAATGCGTAACGGAATGTTCCCTCATTTCTACTCGATCACATGCGAAGCAGCCACACTTGGCGCACCTTCCATGAGACCTATATTCCTTGAATTCGAGAACGACCTGTCATCGAGACTTCTGGCTCATCAGTACATGCTCGGTTCTTCCATCATGGTCGTTCCGGTGCTCAACGCATCAAATACCGTGAGCTACTACGTACCGACAGGCGTCTGGACCAACCTTCTCACCAGAGAGAGGATCCAGGGACCATGCTACAAATCCGGAAAAGTCGACAAGAATTCCATCCCGATCCTCGTACGTCCGAACTCCATCGTCGTAACAACGATGCCTGACGCACACGGTCACGGAGATTCGCTTAACAATATCACTTTCTCCGTATTCGAGCTCGAAAACGATAACATCTGCGCATTCGAGGTCTTCTCTGAAGACAATAAGACCTCAGGCGTTATCAATATCCTCAAAAAGGGTCAGAAGATCACCGTCAGAACGAAGGGCTTCGGTTCAACGAAGAGGATCGTTCTAAGCGGCGTCAAGAATGTCGTAAGCGTATCCGAATCCATGCCGAACGTATCCGAATGGGGAACGACCATCGACTTCTCTTCTCAGGAATTGGTCATCACTCTCGGATGATCATGACTTGTTAGCGTAAGGAACGATACCTGCCTCATTACAAAGCTGAACAAACTCCGCACTTCTGGAGAAACCGTAGAATGCCTTCTCGTACTTGTTGTTAGGATTCTTGGCCATCTCGTTGAGCCAGAAATCGAAACCGCCGAGATCAGGAACTCTGCCGAGGAATGTAGCGTAGAGTCTGTAGATAAAATCAGCATCGCTGATGTTCGCCTTCTTCATCTCGTCGCTGAAGAAGAATTCTGCTGCAGCTTCCTCGCCCGTGATCTCATAATTAGCCAGTTTCTTTGACCAGTACTCGAGACCGGTCTTGTCGGACTGACGCTCCAATGCGGACGTATAAAGTCTTTCTGTGAAATCCTTCGTCTTCTGCGAAGGTTCCTTGTTGGTATTTGTCTTAGCCGTAGGCTTCTTGTTACCGCCGGAAACGATTCCGTACTCCGCGCAGATATCAGCCCACTCCTGTGAATTGATGAATTCGTCTACGATATTGTCTCTGGTGTTCTTCTTGGAAGTGAGATTGTTGAGCCAGAAATCCATACCTTCCTTCTCAGGATCTCTTCCGAAAAATGTCTTATAGAGGATAGTTACGAACTCGGTATCATTCTTGTTCTTATCCGTGAATTCCTTACTTACAAGGAACTGTTTTGCGAGCTGTCCGCCGTTAAGCTTGCCTGTGGATAATTCGTTGAGCCAGAAATCTTCTCCTTCTTTGTCGGAGTCTCTCTCGAGAACGTACTTATAGATCCTCTGTACAAAATCTCTGCTCGTTCCGGCAGCCTGAACGCCTGTACCGTAAAAGAGCACGATCGGGATTATTACTGTAAGAGCCAATAAAGAGCTCACTGTTTTCTTGATATTCATATGTTTCCTCCGTTTATCACGAATTACCTGTAAATAATAAGCATTTTCCGCGAAAAAATCTACCGTAGTGCTCGAATGCGCGCCTGGAGGGCGTCTTCGAGGAAAAGAAAAAGGCTCCCTTTGAGGGGAGCCCTATGTATCTTTACTGTTTATCTATTATGTGAGATGGAGATTCTCAAGGATCTTGTCGCTGATGCTCTCGTCGATGAAATCGATGAAGCCGTCGTACATTGCGTCACTCATCTCGATCTTTGTAGGATCCGTAACACCGAGAGTCTTAGCGATCTCAGGGATGTTGTCGAGGTCACCCTTCATACTGATACCATAGATGATCGTCATTGTTCCGTTGTTGTAGTAAACACCCAAGGTGAAGACGATATCCTCGTCGATCTGCTCCTTGATCTTGCTCTTGAATTCCTTTATCTCTTCCTTGGCAAGTTCCTTATCCATATCTGTCTTGTCTGCCAAAAGTGTAACAAGATCTACGATAAGATCACCGATAAGATCAGAGTCGCCGTTAAGGATGAACTGCACGTTATGGCCCTTGCTTACGATCTCACCCTTATTGAGTTCATCAAGATTGATACCTGAAGTCTCAACATAGTTAGTAGCAAAACCCTCGAAAGCCTCATTAGCCTTCTCCTTGTCAGCGAACTGGATGACTGCTGCACCTTCGAGTGACACCTTCTCAGTCTTATCGAGATTGTCGCCGATGGAATATACTGTCATATCTTCAATATCATCAACGTCCCAGTCGGAAGGATCGAAACCGATGATGTCCTCGACATCGATGCCGTTCTCCTTGAGTTCGTCGAGTGCTTCCTCAGCCTCTTCTTTTCTCTCTTCGACATCCTTCTCGTCGTCCATCAGGTCTTCGAGATCGTCACCTGTAACATAAAGAACTACACCGTCTTCAAGATCATCCTGAAGTTCTTCGGCTGATTCCTTATCTTTTTGCATATCTTCGATATCATCGATATCGATCTCTGTTGCACCGAGTTTCTTGACGGCAGAATTCTTGAACTTCTCAGGAGTCGGCTTGCCGCAAGCAGCAAGAGCGAAAACCATGGATCCTGCGATCATGACTGCAACGAATTTTTTCATAGCACTTTTAGCCATATTTGCCCTCCATTTTTTGGATCCGCCCGGATCCGAAATCATAAAAATATATTAGCATCTTACAAACTTTTTGTAATGCGCTCCCCTAACCGTCATTTATATAAGTTTTACTGAAATTGCCCGAAAAATTCCTACATATCACACAAGAAACCTTAAAGCTCCCTTGTCTCCCCGATGATCCTGATGCCGATATCGCAGTTGACCTTGTGCTTCATAGCCTTATCCGCATTGCCCAGAAAATGCCCATACTTGTAGGTTCCGATCGACACGGTGAGATCAGAGATAACATACAGATCCCCAAGTCCCGTATCGCCGTTAAGGCCGCTATTGATGTCGGCGCATACCACATACGCACCCGAACTGTTGATGCTCTCGATGGCGCTTTTGGCGGGCTCTCTAACCTCACCCTTGAATCCCGTTCCGAATATCGCGTCCAGGATAGTGTTGTATTCCTGATAGCGACCTTGTCTTACAACGGGCACGCCTTTTTCGAGACACTTGTCATAAAAATACCTTCCATCCTCAGAGAAACTGTCCTCGTACAAAAGCACGATCTCGCAGTCGATCCCATGATCCTTGAGGAGCCCTGCCACCACGAATCCGTCGCCCGCGTTGTTGCCCTTGCCGCACACTATTCCCACAGGCGCCTTCCATTCGGTCTGCTCGAAAATAGCCTTCCCCGCTCTTTCCATCAAAACCTTGGACGGCACCAGATTCTCGATAGTCCATCTGTCACTGTTTCTCATTACTTCTGTCGATACGCAAGTTGCCATTATCGTCTCCGCCTGTCTCGTTGAATGTCAATTTTATTATAGGTATAATCCGATTATAACCAAAAACTATTTTGGAGGGCACATTATGAAGAGTTTGAAAAGATTCACCACTATCATTGCTCTTGTTCTCGCTTTCGCCATGTTGATCGGCGCCTGCGGCACATCAAGCGGCAAGAGGAGTTCCCGTCGTGACGATGACGACGAGGAGGAGGAAGAGGAAGAAGAGACCGAAGAAGAGGAAACTGAAGATACAGAGGCTACAGAAGACACAGAAGAAACAGAGGAGACTGAGGATACAGATGAAACTGAACCATCTGTCGATCCCGGTATCGAACCTGTTACATCTTCCGAGATCAGCTACTACGGCGAGGTCATGGACAACATAATGTACCTGGCATCCGGAAACGCTACCGAAGATGACATCTGGGAAATGATGGGCGTGTGTGAATTCGTTATGTATAACGACTACGCTACTTCGCAGAACAATCTGGGATATGTCCTTAAGGACGTAAATAACGACGATATCCCTGAACTCATGATCGTGGGCAAGTTTGAATACGAATCAGACGTTTCATATTCCATCCTTGCTCTCTACACCAGATCAGAGGAATATCTACCGACTCTCGTATTTGAAGGATGGGCAAGAAATCAGATGATCCTTTTGAATGACGGTTCATTCTATAACTGCGGATCAGGCGGAGCAGCTTACACCAATATAGAGGTCTTCCGCGTCAACAATGAAATGTCGACAGACACACTCTACAGTTACTTCACCGACTTTGAGGATCCTGAAGATTATACCTCCGATGTTTGCTGGTACACATCTGATAACGGCGAGATCGAACTTCTCGGAGTCGTTGGCGAATACGAGCCTGATATCCCGTCTGAAGATGATTACTATGACCTTTCCAATGACTTCATTCCGCTCGCCAATAACGAACACCACTACGAGGTAGTAATGTGCGACTGCACTTACGACGAAGCAGTAAAGAAGTGTGAAGAGATGGGCGGTCACCTGGCAACATTCGATTCTGAGAGAGAGGCTCTCACCATCGCATCAGTCATCAGTTACAATACCGAATACGCATCACTGTTCGTCGGCGAACCTACAATGCCTGACGGCTATGAGGATTACGGCGGAAACGGTGACTATTACGTTGCAGGAATAAGCGGACAGGACGGCAGCATGTATGTTCAGCATGTTTCCGATGATCCGATCGGAAACGAACCTAGTATGGCCGGCTTCTTCGGATTCGTCTGTGAGTACGAATACAAATAATCCCTGAACTGAAATAAGATTTATTTACGCCCGATCACGCGCTCGTAATCATAGCCGCGGTCGGGTGTTATCTTATTCGGTTTCAAAGAGAAATAGATAACTCCGTTTCCCTTAACTTCAAAGCTGACCTTACCGTTTGAACGGTCTGTCTTGATGAGCGGAACTGCAGAACGCTTAAGGATATCTTTCTGTGCATCATCAAGAGATGACGGCTCGCCCATATCGTGCCATACCTTCAACGGGTTACATGTATCCTCGTCGCAGATCTCGCTTACGAATGAATATTCGTTCTCAGGGAATTCGAATCCCATCTCTTTTCCCTCAGTGAATCTGTTCCAGAGAATTCCTCTGTACTCGCCGTTCGGGAACTTGACGATAACGGAATCATCGTCCTTATATACGCACTTATATTCCTGCTCTTTAAGCTTCTTGAAGAATACGAACGTCCAGAAAGTAGGCTTCGGGATAACGCCGTTTGCAACAAGACCGAATCCTCCGTGGAACGGTGTAAACGGAACGCCTGCCTCCTCGAAGATATCTCCGAAAGTCCAGTACGAATAAGAGACGTTATCATCACCTAATCTCGACAACTGATGAGCGATATATGCAGCATTCAGATTGGTGTCGTGCAAAGGACAGTTCGGAATATAAGATGTGTTGAATTCAGTGCAGTGGATCTCCAATCCCTTGAACTTAGGGAAGCTGTCGATGATCTCTCTTGTGGAATGAAGGTCCGGGAATCCGTCATCATTGTTCTCAGGATCCAGGAGATTTGCATAGCCGTAGTGACCAACATATTTAGGCTGATCAGTGCAGTAGTGGTGACGTGAGATATAGTCAGGCATGATGTCTTCCCTATCGCAGAACTCCAGGAAAGCCTGTATCCATTCCCTGTCGGAACCGCCGCATACGGCAGGACCACCGACCTTGAAATTCTCGTTAACGCTCTTGACCGCCTCGAAAGAAGCCTTGAAAAGCTTAAAGTATTCCTCCTTCGATGCATCCTTCCAGAACACAGTAAGGTTTGGTTCGTTCCATACTTCCACAGGCCATGTGAGAACCTCCTCGAGACCGTAGCGGTCGATCAGATGCTCCAGCGTAACCTTAATAAGTTTCTGCCATGCAGCATAGTCCTTAGGCGGAGTAACATTTCCCTTCCAATAGAAAACAGTCTGGTCTCCGGACGCCATCTTCTGCGGCATAAATCCCAGCTCGAGATAAGGCCTTATTCCGAGAGCCTTATAACCGTCCATAACAAGATCCAGATATGTGAAGTTATAGTCGATCATAAATTCGCCGCCGAACTTCGTGAAGTCGCGCTCCTGATAGATCGCCATATCATCCGAGAAAAGTCCGTGACCTCTTATGTGCTTGAATCCGATATATTTCTGAACGAACGCCAGCTGATCCATATACTCCTTCTGGAGCGCCAGGCCCATCCTGCCCGTTCCGATACAACTGTCGACATAGTTGTTGAATGTAAATTCCTTGTTTTCGATCTTGATCATACACTTACCTCTTTGTCGCATTTTGGAACAATTATATAGACATTTCCCCCGCCGGAAAACCCGTCAAACACAAGTCATTCTACCGACAAAAACAGTTTTTCCTTAAGGTTCTCGTACCTTCTTTTCTTCTCTTCTTTTCGAAAATGCTCTTCCCTTGTCTGCACCTTATCATCAGGAGAATAAACTAACTCCTCATCAAACTGCTCACTCGTCAGGTCGAAAACATGACCGTCGACAACATTGTAGCAATGATAATTTCCATCCTCCAAAAGCACGCCCTTAACAACGCCTCCGAAAAGATCCTGCACCAGAAAAGCCGTTATCGAACACTGCCCGTAGGTCATGTTCTCAGGCGTCCACTTATCCTGCATTCTTGGTGCGCATGTTTCCCTGCACCATATCTTCGACAGCGCATCATAAAGATCCAGCGGAGTATCGATCTCCTTTAAGATCCTCTCACCGGCATGAACCTTCGCCGCCTCTTCATTACCGTAAAAAACGTAACCGTTCATTGACTCCTCCCATTTCTCATAAGCCGCTTCCCAGGTGTCGACCGCGAACGGCCTTCTCTCATCACCGATCTTTTCGGCATACCTGTTGACATAATCGATGAAAAAAGTGATCTTTTCCCTCGATGAACTTAGCTCTTTCATTATGACCTTCGTCCACACATTTGCTTCTTTAAACTGCGTGGAATCTTCCAGAGTTTTCGCATATGCCGCAAGATCAAATCCGACCCTTATCTGCTCAATTCCTACGAGTCCGTTTTCAATATCAAGTATCGTATAAGGAAGCGTGTTTTCGATGCCGTCCAAAGGCAGTCCGCATGATCCCGGATTTATGAGATAGACTTCTTTTCCCGGAACCTTGTAACTCCACTGCACATGTGAATGTCCGAAGATATATATTCCGTCTTCAAGTTCCGACAATCTTTTTCGAAAAGCATCATCAGCTTCAATAGTAGAGGTCTCATCCCTCTTCAATGTCTCGGGATCAATAGGCTTGCCTTTATATTTCTTTGCCTGCACACCGGGACCTATGAGCCTGAACTCGTTCTCGCCGATAAAACCCTCGAGCGAATGAGTAATATGGATATTCCTGCCGTCACGCTCAAGATCAATACTTGCAGGTTGCGCGAGAAGATACTCCAGATTGTCCGCACTGATATTTCTATAATTCCAATATGAGATCTGCATCTGACCGTCGGTCCAAAGGCTCTGGTCCTTACCAATCAGATTCTCCAGATAGCGTTCCTCATTACCGCGGATAACATGCTTATTTTGTACATTTCTGATGGCACTTATAACCTGATCCGGATAGGGACTGCTGAGGCAGTAATCACCTGCGAATATAAATTCCGTGATGCCTCTATTCCTTGCATCTTCCAAAACAGCATTAAGCGCAGGCATATTTCCGTGCACATCTGAGATTATTGCATACTTCATATACTTTCTTCCTTGAATCAATCAACGGTTTAGATGTATAGGATTATAACATCATCTCATAAAGACGGATATTTGCGCTGCGTCTTAATGGATAATTCAATTCTTAACTTACATGGTCGTAACCATTACTGCTGTTGTGTCATTGTCAGACATCGACTGGCAAAGGATATTCATGATGGCCTGCTTAGCAAAGCACGCTTCTTTTCTGTCCTCTGTGCAAGCGTCAATAACGATGGTTGCTGCGAGCATGTTTCTGACCTTGTCGCCAACACCCCATGCGCCCATTCCTTTTACCTTGGAAAGTTCGTTACTTACTTCAACCATATCTCTTAAGATGTCCTGCGGATTCTCACCAAAGAGTCCTGAGATCAAAGCAATGATCTCGAGTCCGTCTGTAGTAAAGTGGAATCTCATGCCCTTAAGTGTCTGATGGAGCATCTTAACCTTCTCTGCCTTGATATCAGCACCACCGCCGAACAGGCTCATAGCTGCTGAAGCATAAAGAGAAGCAGAACCCTTACCGTAGATCTTGATGAGTTCCTTATAGCACTCCTCATATTCTTCGGAAACATATATAGGATCCTTGTCGGACATAGCGAGCAGAGCACAGTTTGCAACATGCTTGCTGCCTCCGATGATCGGATGATTCTTAGCGATATCGTTATAGATCATTCTCGTTCTGTTAACGGCTGTCTCATAGTCACCATTCTCACTGTTAAGGTAGATCATGGTAGCGCAGATGATCCACTGGAATGACTCAAACATACCAGGCTTCAGATCTGCTTCGATCTTGGCGATAGTCTTGATCGCACTTTCCTGATCGTCTGCCATAGATACAGCTGCTGTAACGATATTTCTGGCATAACCGAATCTCAATCCTGAGAAGACTCCTGCGTTCTTCTTAATAACCTGCTGAGCCTTTGTGATCGCATTAATGTCTGTCGGCAGATCATTTCCGATAAACGTTGCTGCCATGGTTGCTGCTGATGCTGCTCCATCCCATCTGCAGATCTTCTTTGCACTTTCAAAATCTGCGATAAAGTTGTTCAAGTATTTTCTCGTAATGTCATTCATAACATTTCTTCCTTTCGGTTTCCTTTGTTGATGGTTACATGTTAACAACCAAGTTTAAAGCAAACGTAAAGAAAGAGATAAATCTGTTATAAGTTTTTATTCCTCGCTTTTGTATAAAAGATAATATCCTTCATCACAATGAACACATATCCTGGAGTCATCTTCCTCCGATGCATAGATATCCTGTCCAGGCTTAAATGCTATCTCGAGGCCTCCCGCACACATATCTTCAACCGGAACATTAAGATCATCTACCAACTTTATCTGACCCACAACTTCAAATCCGTTTGGCGCTCCGTTCTGCCCCGGGCTTGAATATCTGTACAGGTAGATCTCTCCGTTATACATCACCTGCGGCGGTGCGATCTGCCCTTCGGAAAGGCCCGTCGGAGTCAGGTCGGATTCACTTGTTGTATTCTCCGTACTCACCTTGGAAGCACAGCAGCAAAGCATTACTAGAATCGTTACACACAAAACAGCAGTTAACATCCGTCTCATAACAGCCACCTCCTCACCGGTTACTGATACGTTCCTCCGCATGCCTCATACATCTTATCGAAAACATCCTTCGGTACCTTCACGTAGTACCATCCAAATGACTCGTATCCCACATATCCTTCACCTTCAAACTCGATCAATCTCACATTGACCTTCGTACCATCATTCATGGTGATGATCATATGAGCCTGGTGCGACATATCATTTATGATCGGACTTAAATCTTCCTCATTCCACATATAATAGAAGTCTCCGTTATCGACAGCATCCCAGAATTCATTCCAGAGTGTTTCATCAATATCCGCATCCTGATAATTTCCCAGATAGTAGTCCCAGTCCTCCTGACTTTGCCACTGGACCATCGCTACCTTCTCACGGACATGGAGTCTGTCTTCAAACAGCTCGCTTCCCTTGGTGATCGTTATACCGTTAAGACAATCAAGGAACTGTATCCACAGATTGGATCCGTTCTCATCTTCATATTCAGCTCTGAGGCATATCCTGAAGCTCGTATCATATCCGTTGACCGAATAAATCTCTCCATATATCGTAGATGCAAATTCATCTGCATAATCATCCTGGCTGGACCACTCATCGAGATTGCCTCGTGCAGTTCCGAGATACTCTCCCACTATCGCATCGATCTTATATGCTTCTTCACCGGTATAATCCACAGCCTGTGTATAGATCTGACCTTTGTATACAACCAGTCCGATCATATCAGCTGCCGTTCCGGATTCAGTGGATTCGGGTAGTTTGATAGAAGGCACATATACACCTGTACTCTCCATTTCCATTGCTGTAACTCCCGTTGGTTCGGTGAACAGCGACTGTGTAACCTCCGTAGGTTTTGTAGTGGAAACATCATCATCCTTATTAAGAAGCTTAGGAATAAATATAACACCCAGAATTGTAACTGATAAAGCAGCAACTGCTATCGGTACCCATCTGAGATCACGGGTCTTCGCATTGCCTGCCTGCTCTATATATTTGTTATCGATGCCTCCGACCGCTTCTAACAGATCTGTATCTCTCATACGTCGTATCCTCCATCCTGAAGATGCTTTTTGAGGTCGGCTCTCATCCTGAACAGCATGGTCTTGACCTTGCTTTGAGAAAAGCCGTATCTGGCAGCGATATTCTCAACAGAATCAAAGTACCAATATCTTCTGACAAAGACATTCTGCTGCTGTTTTGAGCAGCCTTCCAAGAACTTATTTATTGATTCGCTCAGATACTTCGCATCGATCTCATCTTCTGTGTTACTCGCAGACGGGATACATTCATGCATCTCCTTTGTAAGTTCGCTATAAACTGCATATCTTTTCTGACGTCTGTTCATCTTACAGACATCCAGAGCGATGTGCCTTACGATCCTGCCTACAAAAGCAAACAGATAGGTTCTCGGTTCATGAGGGGGAATAAGATTCCATGTCTGAAGATATGCATCGTTCTCACATTCTTCAGCGCACTCCCGATCGTACAAGATCCCGTATGCTATATTTCTGAGTGCAGAACCATACTTGTTCGCAGTCTGAGTTATCGCTTCTTCATTACGCGATAAGTAGAGCTCTACGATCTTATCGTCATCCATGAACGATACCTCCTTTGTATGGTCTTCACCCTATATAGCGACATTTGGTTACTTGAGGTTACATAATCAAATAGTACACTTTTCCGGGACAGAAAAAAGGTTTTACAAATATTTGAGGGCCCCGTTCTGACGAGACCCTCGTGAGAGTGATTTTATTATAAGTAAAGGGGTTACTTTACTTTGCCTTGGTTTTGAAGTGCCTGATGACACAGGTTACGATCACACCCAGGACGAATCCCAGAACGGCTACGAGCACATAACCTCCTGTCTCGGCAGAAAGCACGAAGGAGCCGTACACGGTCTGTTCCCCGGACACCTGAGATGCCGAGAAGTAGCTGGCAGACATTACGAGGGCAATAACGCAAAGCAATGACGCTGCGGACAAAACGCCTCTGATCTTCTGATCGCGTTTTCTCTTTATCTCCGCACCGCGCTTGGTTATTTCTTTAAATGCCTCATCGGTCGTGTACTTCACGAAAATGCCTCCCTTTTGTAGCTTTCACAAAGTTAATAACACTGTCTTATATTTTTACTCATATTTTTTTCGAAAAAAAGAAAAACTTTTCAAAAACGCAATATTTATGCCTGCTGATCCTCGTCAAACTCCTTGGACAGATGGTTCAAAAGGTAAAGAACCAGAGCGAAGAGCATCGGGAGTATATAGCCGATGTATGATGATACGCCGGGTTTTGAGACCAGGAGGTTATAGAGGGAATGGAATGTTACTGAAAGTGCCAGGGCACCGGTGACTCCTGAGAATGAGAATACTTTGTAGGTCTTAAGAAGGTGCAGGCCGGCGACGATCGCGACCATGGTGACCACGTGCATGACGCCGACGGCAGATCCTCTGATGAGGACGTAGCCGAGGTTTTGAGCACCGGATGTCAGGATAAAGCAGCAGTTCTCGAAGGTTGCAAAACCCGCGCCAATACCGACGGCCGTGAGACGGAGTTCGTCATAGGTCGGTTCAAAGATGTAAAGGCAGAACAGCAATGGCAGGAATTTCATGAATTCCTCTACGATCGGTGACAGGAAGATGGACATGTCGTCGGAGCTGTAGCGTGATGCGAGCTGGAGGAAGCCTCCGATATATGCGGACAGGAGGCAGACAAGCATGCCGGTGAGAACCGACGTGGTCATGCGTCTGGCACTGTTCTTGGTAAACAGGATAGCGATAAGGAGCGGAACTGCTATGCAGATGAAGACATTTTCAGCGTATATCATTGATCAACGTCTCCTTTTTAACTGCAAGATAAACTAAGAGCACAGCCAGTATATTGGAGGACGTTGCCACCAGATACAGGTACCCTGAGCATGAATACATGGCGATAAGAGTCCAGAAGAAAAAAGCATATCGAAGATAGATATTGCCGCTTTTTATACTCTTGATGCCGATCCAGGCCATAAAGAAATACATAAATGAATATGCCATGAGATCGGATATATTTTGAAGATTGCCCGAAGTCAGAAGATTCGCGGTCTGAAAACCGACTATCAAAACAGGAGTCAGTATGCAGGCAATAAGTTCAGGTTTCTTCAGAACCTTCGATTCTCTTATGCCCCTTATGATCATCCAAAGGAAATAGAAATACGGCAGACCGAAAACGATGTCCTGAACCCACTCGCCGGACCAGGCGATCCACAGTGCAATGTTTGCGCAGATATATATGAAAGTGAAGATGAGTTCACCGGGGATCTTTTTCTTTTTATCGTGCAGGAGCGTCTCTAGACTTGCCGACAGCAAGAGGATCATGGCGCAGTCCGCGATCTCGTCGGCAGCAAAAGGCATCCTCGTTCCCGGCCTTATGACTTCGTAGGCGACCCAGTATAATGCGCTCAGCAGATAGCTCATGGAAGCCATCGTGAAAAAGAGAACGAGGAAGCGTTTCCTGTCCTTGATGATCATCTTGATGGAAGGAATAAGGACTGCGATCAGGACCGCAGACAGAATGATATTGAGAAACACGCTCAACTTGGTCTCGAGGGTCATTTATCCTTGTTCCTCCTCATTTCTCTGAAGAGAAAAGCAAGCTGAGCCGTAAGTATTCCGAGAAGGACGGCAAGAATTCCCGTGATCAGATAACCCATGAGTAGCCCATCCTTTCCATTTCCTTGCGAAGTGCAGCACGTCCGCGCGTCGTGAGATTGTATGTCTGCTTGGTGGATTTTTTGATGACGCGGCTGATCTGCTCGGGCTTCAATTCCTCGAAGTACATCAGGTACAGAACCTGTCTGTAGGATTCGTCGATGTTGAAGAGAGCCTTGTAGAGCATGGCATTGCGCTCGTTTTCGAGAAGGATCGAATCAGGAAGGGATGAATCGTCGGCCTTGATAGTCTCGATATCGTCATCCGGTTCCGTGAAATGGTTTCTTTTCTTGCGAAGGAAAGTCCTTGCCTGATTTTTGGCAATAGCATAAAGCCACGTCTTGAATGACGCGTCCTCTTTGACCTTGTATCTGACCGTGCGGGATGCCAGGATCGCGAACGTGTCCATCATGAGCTCCTCGGCATCGTCTTCGTTCTGAACGATCCCAAGAAGAAAAAGTGTCACGCCGTTCCTGTATTTCTCGAAAATGATCCGCAGTGCATCCTGATCATTCTCATTCAAAAAACGGATATACGTCTGCCCGTCCGTTTCAGTCATGTGACCCCTCCGAATAAAACCATCTCCCATTGTTATCGTATCATTTTTCAAACAATATTGATATGGTTGAATTTTTCAGAAACGCCCATTTAACAAAATGTTTGCAAAAATTAAAGTCCTTTGTTCAAGGACTTTAACTTTTTTGATATTAAGCGACCTAGCTTACTGCTGATCTTTCAGCATTCAATTGTTGTTTTCGAAAACGATCACTTGACCTGTTTTCTCTTTCTTACGACATAAGATACGGAAACGAAGGCTGTTGCAGCGGCCAGCAGAGCGATGCCGTATGTGGCATACATCAATGTCTCTCCGGTCTTTACCGAACTCTTGCTCGTAGTTGTCTTATCAGCTGCCTGAATAGTCAATGTGGTTGATACCGAGCCGTCAACGAATTCCACTTTGAACGTGTAATCTCCGACGGACAAACTGTCGACGCAGGACTGCGTAAGTGTTATTTCGATACAACCGTTCTTGACCGTATAGTCAGTATCTTTCTTGAGCTCTTTGTCACCCAGATATACTTTCGACAGATAATTAATGATATGCTCATCGTCTACACTTCTCTGGATCTTGATCATAGGAAGTGTCGAAGTGCCCTTCTTCCACTTGGCATTGGCACCCTGGATGATTGTGTAATTCACTGCAACTGCAGGTGTCGGAGTAGTAGTGTTTGAATTGTTCGAGTTATTGTTATTGTTGTTAGTATTCGAAGCTTCAAAGTTAACCTTGATCTCGACATTAGACTTTCCGACAGTGAACTTGTTATCAGTTATCGTTACGCCGCCTGAAACAACTTCATAACTCTTGAACTTATATCCGTTGTCCGGTGTAACAGTCAATGTTACTTCTGTGCCCTCAGCTGCCTTTGTAACGGATGCTTTTGCAGTTCCGTTTCCTGTGCTTGTAACTGTGATCGTGTACTCTGTCTTGTTGTCGTCACCGTTATCATCGTTGTTGTCATCTTTCTTTTCAGGAAGAGCGATCTTTACAGGTTCACTTGCATAATCTGTTTCTTCCATCTCGTTGATGTCTTCTGCGATGATATAGATAAAGAAATCTTCGCCCCACTTGCTCATATCAAGGTCGGAAGGAACTTCGATCGTTCCCGTGCCGTCGCCTTCCAATACGCCGTAGTAGAGGATGTTGGCGTCATTGATATTGCCTGCTTCGTATTCCTTATCAATGATGAGAACGGAAGCCTGTGTTGCATTCTCGGATATAGAGAACGGAACTGTGATCTTACTGCCGTCAACAGCGATCTCCTCGCCTTCCTTAAGTGCGATCTCGAGATCATCATCTATGACGGTAAGCTTATGCATTGCGCCCATGTCATCACTGGCCTCAGAGATGACTGTAGAGAACAATACTTTGGTAAGATCGACATTCAATGCAGGTGCTACACCGACGCCCTCATCAAATACGAGACGGAAATCGATGCCTCCGTCGTTAGCTGCTATCAAAGCCTTCTCCGGATCATAGAATCCCTCAAAGTACTCACTCTTATTCTCACAAGGCTCTATGGTATTTCTGAGCCACCATAGACTTTCATATCCTTCAAGGTCAGCCTTGGATCGGTTATATACGGTATCACCTTCGAAATATGCAAAATCATCAGGTTCCTCGAGAGGGAGAAGACCTGCATAGGAGGAATAACCATAATCCGGATTCAAGACGTCTGCCAGATCCAGAATAAAGATCTTATCATCAACGGAAGCTGTCTTGCCGTCGATGAAATCCAGCAGGATGGAATTCTCTTCGCTGATACTGATTTCTGTACCGCCAGCGAATACACTGGTAAAGATGGCCTTCTTCTCACCGCTTGTAAAAACGCCGTCTTTGTTGAGGAATTCTTCGCCATTAAGTCCG
>CADCQX010000261.1 GCA_902803695.1 Oscillospiraceae bacterium | reverse complement strand
TCGATCATCCTTTTAACGGTAAGCCTGCTTGCTTTGTAGCTCCGCATTTTGTTAGTCACAATGCGATCATCTCAGGTGTTGACGGAGTATTCAATGCGATCATGGTCGAAGGTAATGCCTTAGGTGAGTCCATGTTCTATGGTCAGGGTGCAGGTAAGCTCGCTACAGCATCAGCTGTTGTAGGTGATATCATCGATTCCGCTTTACACAGACATAAGGATGCTCATATCACCAAGTGGTACAATTCCGATGAGAAGGTAGAAAACTACGAAGACATCAAGATCTCTGCTGTAGTAAGGAGCAATGATATTGATTCAGTTAAGAAAGCATTTGATGATTATCAAATAGAAGATGTAGCTGAGAATGCAGTGATCGTCAAGGACATCGCTCATAAGGATATCGATAAGATAATCGGTTCTCTGAGCGGAGCATCCTACATACACTATATGGAGTAAACTAAAAGAGCTGTCGATGACAGCTCTTTTTTTTAACTTTTTCAAACTCTGAAGATTTTTCGATCAAACCTGATTGTCGCTATATTCCTTATAGAGAGTTCTGATCTCATCCATAGCGGAATTCATCTTGATCTGGAGACGGGAGATATCCTTGAGGTTCTTATTTCTGATAGCCATCTTAATGGAATCGAAAGTGCAGAAGTGCTCGTCTGTGTTCTTTGCAAGAGAGAACTTGATGCTCTCGATATCAGACCATGCATCGTTATCATATGTGCTGGAATCGTTATGGAGCTTAACTACCTTACGAAGAAGTGAGATGTTGGAGGGAATGATCCTGTCCATGAGCTCCATCTGCCACATATCGAGCATTGCGTGTGAATAAGATGAAAGGATAGTGTCACTGAAAACGTCGCCTGCGCAAAGGATCTCGAGTCCTGAGTCAAACGAGAGGAAATCCTTAAGTGAATCATAAACAGTTGCCGGAGGTACACCGAACAGGTGATCTCTCTCGTCTTCTGTCATGCTGTCGAAAATGTCTTCTTCGCAGCGGTAGAGTCTGTCTTTCTCGAGATAATCAGCTTCTTCGCCATATGGTTTTGTGAATTCAGCCTCAAGGTCCTTGATGGACTTGTTATTTGTTATTGCATAGTTGATACCATCAAGCATGCACTGGTAGATAGCTGAAAGACAAAGATATGTATTTGTATGCGGGTTAGGTGAGCGGAGCTCGAATCTGGTAGCATACTTGTTGTCGAGTGATCTTACGAGACCCAATAGAACTGATCTGTTACGGGATGGAGTCTTAACATCCATACCGATGGAAGCTACTGCGTGAGTAGGAGCCTCGAATCCAGGCTTAAGTCTCTGGAATGCGTCATTGGATGCTGAAACGAATGGGTTGATGAGCTGATAGTTCTTCATGATACCCATCAAAGAACCCCAACCGATACGGCTAAGATACTCATTCTCAAAATCCTTAGGAGCAAAGAGATTAACCTTCTTGCCGTTGTTAAGATAAGCAACTGCATTTACGTGAGTATGCTCACCGGAACCTGCTACTCCGTACAAAGGCTTAGCAGTAAAGCTTACTTCGAGTCCGTGCATACGGAAGATCTCTTTGATAAGGATACGTGCTGTGATCTCATAATCAGCGCCCTGAAGTGCATCGGAATACTTCCAGTCAACTTCGAGCTGCTCCATGATACCGTGGAAATCACCGGTAGAAGAAATAGCAGCTTTTACACCACCGACTTCCTTATGACCCATCTCAGGCTTGAAACCATAGAGGTCGAGGAGCATGATAACCTGCTCGAGTGCTGTTCTTACTGCACCCTTAGTTCTCTTCCAATAGGACTCCTTAAGGCCCTGTGAGATGGAAAGTCTCTGTGATGAAACAGTCTCGTCAGGGGAGTTTACCCAGAACTCGAGCTCTGTTGCCATTATGATATTGATCTGCTTGAGATCATCGTGATTGAATCCGTGCTCTTCACAAAGTGAAGCATCGTTTCTGAAAAGCTCCATGAGCTTGTTTTCGAAGTATGTTGCGCTCTTTTTGAGTACTGAACGGGAACATACTGCATCACCGTTGTGATAGAGGAATGAAGGAATACGAAGAGTTCCTACAGGAAGTCCTGTTTCCATATCAATGTGTTCGTAGTTATAGTCAACAAACCAGACATCTTCTGGGTCCGGTGTAAGGTCAACTTTACCGTCGTTCAAAGTAGCAATGCCCGGCAAAACAACGGAAGAACCGTCTGTGGCGATTGCCTGACCGTTAAGATAACTCTCGATATTCTCTACAAAATCAGCGATCGGGATCTTCTCGTCTGTGTCGTTTCCTGCAAGGTCGATACCTGCGAGAGATACGAATCTTATTTCCTTATGTTGCTCAAGTATTGTCTTGATGTCCTGTTCAGAGTGCTTCTCGGG